>JAKAVX010000206.1 GCA_021827465.1 Deltaproteobacteria bacterium
TTCCGATCTGCGAAGGTCGCGCCCGCCGCCGTTGGCCAGGTGATCGGCGGATGCATCAACAAGGTCGGCGCGCAGGCGTTCAACGTAACGCGCACTGCGTGGCTCACCGCAGGGCTGTCGCCCGACGTCGCCTGCTCGACCGTCGATTCGCAGTGCGGCTCCAGCCAGTTTGCGGTGAATCTCGCGGCGAACATGATCTCGGCGGGCGCCGAGGATATCGTGCTTGCGTGCGGCGTCGAGAACATGAGCCTTCTGCCGATCGGTTCGGATGCGCTTGCCGGGGCGCAGGCCGGAATGGGCAAGCCGATCACGCGCAGGTACTTCGAGCACTTCGAGTTCACCAGCCAGTTCGAAGGCGCCGAACGAATCGCCACCAAGTACGGGATTACGCGCGATGACACCGATCACCTCGGCCTGGAGTCGCAGCTTCGTGCAGCGCGCGCCATTTCCGAAGGGCGATTCGATTCCCAGATCGTGCCGGTCGAAGTTCCCGTCATCAAGGAAGGCGGAGAGCGCAGCGGTCAGACGCGTGTCGTGACGCGCGACGAGGTTCCGCGGCAGACCAGCCTCGAGGCGCTCGCCGCGCTCAAGCCGGTCGCCCGTCCCGACGGGATCCACACTGCGGGGTCGTCCTCGCAGGTGGCCGACGGCGCGGCCGCCGTGCTGCTGATGACTGCGGAGAAGGCTCGCGAGCTGGGATGCCGGCCGCGCGCGCGAGTGGTCCAGACCTGCCTCGTCGGATGCGATCCGGTGCTGATGCTTGAAGGGCCGATTCCGGCCACGCGCAAACTGCTCAAACGAGCCGGCCTCAACATGGGCGACATCGACGTGATCGAGATCAACGAGGCCTTTGCGTCGGTGGTGCTCGCGTGGGCGAAAACGCTGGAAGCCGACATAAAGCGGGTGAATCCGAACGGCGGCGCGATCGCCCTGGGCCATCCGCTCGGCGCAACGGGATGCGGGCTCGTGACGAAGGCGCTCAACGAGCTTGAGCGCGCGGGCGGCAAGCACGCGATCATCACGATGTGCTGCGGCGGCGGACTCGGCACCGGCACGCTGATCGAGCGCGTGTAAGGTGCGGGATCAGGACGCCAGCACAGAACCGCACGATATTTGAAATGCGATAATATGCCGGGGCGGAGCCATCAGGCTCCGCCCTTTTTTTCGCGCCCGTGGCTGCCGCCCGCCGAGTCGCGTCCGTTTATCAGCGGGTTGCGAAGTCCCTGCGCGATCGTTCGAAATGCGGTTGTGGTCAGCAGCGCGAGATGGAAAGAAATTTTCCGATCGCGGGCCTCGAAGCGCCGGGCGCCGAGCTCAGGAAGTCGCTCACCTCGCGAGCGAGCCACGCCGCCCACTGGTCGAAGCCTTGGCCGGTCCTGGCCGAGACCTCGAAGATCTCCATCTGAGGGTTGAGTTTCATCGCCCGCTTGCGCATGGCCTCGAGGTCGAAATTCGAGAACGGAAGGTAATCTATTTTGTTCACCAGCAGCACGTCGCTCACGGTGAACATCAGCGGATACTTGAGGGGTTTGTCATCTCCTTCGGGCACGCTCAGGATCATCGCGTTTCTGACGGCACCGGTGTCAAACTCCGCGGGGCATACCAGGTTTCCGACGTTCTCGACCACGACGATATCCAGCGCGTCGAGGTTCATCGCCTCCAATCCCCTGGTGACCATCGCGGCGTCGAGATGACAGAAGCCTCCGGTGCGGAGTTGCACCGCTTCGATTCCTTTTGCGGCCACCGCCTCCGCATCGACCGTCGAGTCGATATCGGCTTCCAGCACGGCGAATCGGAAGCGGTCGCGCAGCGTGTCGATAGTCTTCAGGATGGTCGAGGTCTTGCCCGAGCCCGGCGATGACATCAGGTTCAACAGGAAGGTTTTCTTTTCCTCAAGTTTGGCTCGCAGCGCCTTTGCGATCCGATCGTTGTCGGCGTGAATCTCTTCCTTGATCTCGATCAACCTGACGGCGTCGCTCATAGGACCTCCATGTTCTCGATCAGGTATTCGCGGCCGGCGGCCAATTCCAGCTCATGCTCGCCGCAATCCGGGCATTGCGCGCTTGTGAGTTCCTGCCGCCCGACTTCGAACGAGCAGGAGCACGACGGGCATCGCATTACGGCGTTGGCGCGCACGATCGCGAGTTTTGCGTCTTCAGCGACGGTGCCGCGGCTCAGGTAATCGAAATAGCGCTGGATCCACTCATCCTCCAGGTCGGAGAGGGGGCCGATCTTCAAGTGGATACGGACGATCCTGTTCACGTCCTGTCCGGCCGCGTGCTTGAGCACGATGTCCAGGATGCGCTCGGTGATTTGCAGCTCGTGCATGCGCGGTTCCAGCGCCCGGCGCCGCCCCCCGTTCAGGCGGGAACGAAGTCGTCCGGTCTCACCGCCTGCATGGTGATCGCGTCCAACATGCAGGCCGGACGGCATACGCCGCAGCCCATGCATTTCTGCTCGTTGACCTGGGCAAACGAGCCGAAATCATCCATCGTAAGCGCGTCGAAGAAGCATCGTTCGATGCACTTTTCGCAGCCGTTGCACTTGTCGAAATCGATCACGGCCCTGAAGCGGCTCGGCGAGGCGAACTTTCCCACGCCCGTTCGCACCGAGGTCCAGTTGATGCAGCAGTCGCGGCAACAATTGCAAATCACGTGACCGACGCCCTGCTTGTTTTCGGCGACGTGTACCAGGCCATCCTCCTCGCACTTCTGCAGCATCGCCAGGGTTTCCTCGAGGCTGAGCTTGCGCCCGGTGCCGCGCTCGATTGCGTAATCGGCCGCGCGATCGAGCTGCAGGCACACCTCGACCGGCATCCCGCAGGCGCCGTCAATCGCCCGGCAAGAGCACTTGGTGACGGCGATATTGCGCGCCTGCTTGACGAGGTTGGTCACATCATCGGAGGCGAGCACTTGCGATTCGGACTCGAGGCTCATGTTGATTGGAATGACCCTGAGCACCGGCGACTGAAACGCCCCGACTTCTTCACTCCATTCGGTGCGCGTGTATTCCTTCCACAGTTCGTACATCCCCGCCGGCGGATTGTTCATGACCGCGGTGGCGTCGTGTAGTTGGAGGACCTGGCGCACCCGGTAGTAACGGGTGCCGTCGGGCTTCTTGGTTTTGAACAGCACGCCCTTTTTGAAAAGCGGATCGACCATTGCCTCGATCGTGGCGGCGTCGATTCCGCTTTTGGCGCTCAGTTCCTCGACCGTGGCGGGCGGTGAAGCGGCCAGCAGCAGCCGAATCTCAGATTCGTTGAGCAGCGTTTCGAGAATCCGGGGAACCAATTCAGACTTTCGCCCTGCAATCTCCAGCTTCTGCGCGAGTTCTTCGTAGACTGACTTGTCCTGCATCTCTATCTCCCCTTGGTTTCGGCTCACACCGATCGACTGCTACCGGGATGAAAGCCGGTCGTTTCAATCCCCCGGGCGAGCGGCACCGGTATCCGATGTCGCGAGCGATTCGGGCGCCGCTCGGCGGTTGAGCTGAAAATCACATCCGGCGTTGGTCCTCGAAAATTCCCTGTCCCCTGGTTGCTTCTTTATCGCTCGCGGCGCGTGTGCCGCGTTCTCTTTTTACTGTGCGAGGCGCAGCCGATTTTCGTGGCATTCCGCCGCCGCGCGGAAGGCCACCGCTGCGCGCTCGAACCCGACGAAAGTGACCAGGCCGCGCGCTCGCGCTAGTTCTTCCGTTTTGCCGACGACCCAGGCTTCCATCTCGGGCTGGATATGGCCGGCGTCTATTACGATCGCGAAAGGCTTCTTCGCGCGGCGCGCGAAACCCGCGACCAGATCAATCATCGGCGTTATTTCTTCCTCTTTTATCTCCCGCCGGATGGTGCCGAAGCCGGGGCCCGGCCGCATTTCCATCACGATCGAATCGGTCTCCGAGTCTTCATCGAGGATGTCGAGCACGCGATCGACGTTGTCCCGATTGCCCACATGGCCCATCGTCCATGCCGCGTCGAGCGGATTCCTGTAGCTTCCGCCGATCACCTTGAAAAAGGTGCTGAACTGCTGATGGGTACGGTCCGAGAGCGGCGGCACTTCGAGTCCGTGACGCGCGAAGGTGTCGCTTATCACCACCGACTGCCCGCCGGTCATCGCCACCAGCGCCATCCTGCGCCCGCGCACCTCGTGGGTGCGGGTCAGCAGTTCCATCGCGTCAAGCATCGACTCCAGGTTGATCACCTCCGCGGCGCCGCTCTGGCGCATCACGGCCTTCCACACGGCGGTTGGAGTCGCGAGCGAGCCGGTGTGGGAAAAAGTCGCGCGCGCGCCTGATTCGGTAACGCCGCCTTTCCACACCAGCACCGGATGGCGCGCGGCGGCCCGGCGCAGGCTTTCGAAGAAGCGGCGTCCGTCCCGAACTCCCTCGACATAAATTCCGATCGCGCGAGTGGCCGGGTCGGCGGCCATCACGTCGAGATATTCGGCCGCCTCCAGGATGGTGGCGTTGCCAATCGACGCCGCAAGATTGACCGTGATTCCGCGCCCCGGCGCCTTCATCACCAGGCTTATCGCATGGGTGCCGCTTTGCGAGATGAAACACACGTCGCCGCCCGATTCGGCCGGACGCAGGCTCGAGGAGTTCAGCAGGCCGAGTCCGGGATTGCAGAGTCCCATGCAGTTGGGGCCGACCAGCGCGATATCGGAGCCGGTCGCGAGCGCGCGCATCTCCTGTTCGAGCTTGTTCCCCAGCTCGTCGGCAACTTCCGAAAATCCGGCGGTGAAAAATCCGGCCCCAGCGGCCTTGGCCGCGATGCAATCGGCGAGCACCTGAGGTGCGGACTGGCGCGGCACTCCCACGATCGCGTAGTCGATCGGCTCGGGCACCTCGGCAACGGTCTTGAAGTTGGGAACCCCCAGCTTCTCGATTCCCGCAGCCTCCCTGGGATCGGGCTGGACGGAATAGAGCTTGCCCTTGAAACCGTGCTCGGCGTTGAGCCACATGTACTCGCGCACTCCGCGATCGCCGATTACGGCCACGGTACGCGGCTTCAAAGCGCGGTCGAGGTTCGCAAGGCGCCGCACGCGGAGTTCCGGATCGATCCGCCGATTGGCCCCGGCCGGTTCCAGCAGGATGCGCGCGTCGAGCGCGCACAGTCCGTCCTGGTAGACGACAACCGGGTTAAGATCCATCTCCTTTATTTCCGGATGGCGCGCGGCGAGTTCCGAGATCCTCGCCAGCAACGAGGCGAGCGCGGACTCGTCCGCCGGCGGCATACCGCGCGTGCCCTTGAGCAGCGCCGCTCCGCGCAGTTCGGCGAGCATCTCGCGCGCCTGCGCTTCGCTGACCGGTGCGATACGGACCGCAGTGTCCTTGAGCACCTCGACCAGAACGCCACCCATTCCCACCATCACCATCGCGCCGAACTGCGGGTAGTGTGTGATGCCGGCGAGCATCTCGAGGCCCGGCCGCGCCATCGCCTGCACCGCGACTCCCTCGAAACGGGCGTGCGGAGCGCGGGCGCGGAGCGGCTCAGGAGCGACTTGCGCTAGCGCGCATCGGCTTGCGGGTCGCGGTGCGGGAAGTCGCTGCGCCAATGCGCCCCGCGGCTCTCCCGGCGCGAGAGCGCCGAGCG
>JAKAVX010000207.1 GCA_021827465.1 Deltaproteobacteria bacterium
CAATGTATCGATGGATTTTAGCCGATCAAGCGCGGGGGACGGGCGAGGAAAGAAAAAGGCGGGCGCGCGTCAGGGCGCCCGCCTTCGATTTTGAGTGCCGGAATTGGCAACTGGCCAATTCCGAGCGTCGATTCGTTATTTGCTGGTCCAGCCCTGCAGGCGCAGTGACACGGCGGCAGTCTTGCTGACCGACATGCCCGCGAACGTGCCCCATCCGGACTGCGTCGGACTTGACGCCGGGGTGTCCGAGATGCCCCATCCGCCGCTTAGGATGTCTTTATCGTGATCGCCCTGAGGATTCGTCGAAGTGATTGCGATGACGTGCCTACAGGATGTTCCGAGGAAATTAAGAGTTATGCTGTAACCGTTGCCGGTGACGTCGGCGGTGCCCAATACCAGCTGGCATTCGGGTTTTGGTCCACCGTTGACCGCCGACTGCGTGGCCGGATTCGCTCCCTTGTCCATGGTGAAGAAAATATTGGAGACAGTCAGTTTCGAATTGCTAATCTTGGGTGAAGTAAGAGTGAAGCACTCGCAATTTGCGGCCCCCGTGCATTCGTCAACCCAATTGTTGTAATTGCACGCACCGGTGGTTCCGTCCGCGGAGCTCGAACCCGCCCCAGTTCCGGAGATATTCACCGCGACCGGCTTGGTGCCCGGTCCACTGCTGCTTGCGCCGGCGATCCCCGCGCTCGCGAAAGCGAGCAGGACGCCCATACATATCCCCGAAAGTCTTTTCATAAACCAATGTCCTCCCTTCACCAACGATTTCCTCAGCCCGTCGGCAAAACGCTCGACTATATGATTGGCTGATATGTCCATCTGCGAGATGCGAGAAATGGCAACTGCGGCCGCCCTTGCGATTAAAGAGTGGATGATAACTGATGGGTTGGAAGTGTCTGCCGTGAACGCTTTACTCGAATGAGAGCTGAAACGACCATTCCTGCTGGCCGCCCACCGCCGCCCAAGCCCTCCGTATCGTCCCAATCGCATGCAGTAACCAAGGTTTCCACGAAGCTTATATTCGCAACGAAGAACAGGTTTACAGCACCCGTAAAAGCTAAGCAAATAGGTACTTGGTATGTCGTTAATCCTCTATGAGCAAAGTAACCTATAATTCTCAATGTTAGCCGAACGAAGTCTTATACTTCACTCGATCCAGAGACAGCCGATTGTCGCAGGGTGCTATCGGACCCAAGCCGGGTGGTTGTGGGTCTATATGACTAATGTCCTATATTGGGTTCAATGACAATCATGGACAGCGTAATGCTTGCCTTTTTATGCATCGGGTCTGGGTGATGAACTGTATAACATTTCCGGTCTTCCGGCGCAGACGCAACGCTGTCAGCGACTGATGAAGAGTCCGCCAGCCGTCGCGCCCGGCAGGCGCGACTGCGCCGTGGGTATGCGAGACGCGATGGGATCTCGGTTCTGGCGGCTAGCTGAGGCGGGTTCCGAAGCTGTCGAGAAACACCAGTTCCTCGACGCTGCGGCGCAGCAGCGGGCCGTGCCCTTTTCCCACCGGAAAGCCTATCGGGATCGCCGCGGCAGTGCCCCACGGCTCGGGAATCGAGAGCAGCTCGCGCACCTCGGGCTCGCATTCGCAAAGCAGGGTCGTCAGCACGCATCCCAAGCCCTCGGCCCGGCAGGCAAGAAGCAGGTTTTCGACCGCAGTGTAGACCGAGCCGCCGCCGACCACCGACGGGCGGCCAAGCTCGGCGTCGGTTATCGCCATCTGATTCGGGTTGAAGCAGAAGATCGCGATTGCGGGGGTTTCGCCGAAATGGGCCGCCAGGTAGTCTCCCGCCGCGATCGTCCGTTCCAGCCGTTTGCGCGCATCCTCGGTCATCGAGCCCATCGCGCTTCGGTAGCGCCTTGAGAAGAGGCTCCATCTTTCGGAATAAAGCGCGCCGAGCCGGTCCTTGCGCGTGCGATCCCTGACCAGCACGACTCGCCACGGCTGAACGTTGCCGCCGGTCGGCGCCCAGGTCGCCGCTTCCAACACGCGACGCATCACCGAGTCGGGGATCGGGTCGGGTTTAAGGCGTCTGACCGCGCGCAGGGTGCGCATCGCTTCGTACAGTCCCATTTCAGGCATCGTTGATTCTCCCTTGGCGGTTGATGCCGCGACGGCGTCCTAGCCGGATGCTCGTACGCTTGCACGTCATCACAGGAACGCGACGGGCTTGTCCACGCCGAGATGAAACCTGCCGGCGGTTTCGTAGTTGCCGTCGGCCAATCAACTTAACTCTCACAAACACGCGCGAAGCTCCAGAATGAACCGGGGGCCGCGGCGGGCGGCGGGCAAGCCTTCGGGAGCGGCGGAAAATCTCCCAACCTTCGGGAAATATTTTCTACTTTCTGGCGAGGGGCTTGACGTAACCCTCTGCGCGCGCCAGACTTTAATTCGGTGGGCGGGTCGGACAGCGGAAACTGTCAACCCCCCTTGGCACTAACCGCGTTGACGCGCTTCCCCAGGGCGTCAGGTCCTACGCGCCCACCATTTTCCAATAGTCCAGCCCGGCGCGTCTCGCACATCGTAACCTCATCTGCGGCCGAACGCCGTCTGTTACGGGCAGCTCCGGCGGACGCGGGAGGTTTGCTCCGCGTGTTGAAGCGGGGCGAAAAAAAGCCGCGACCCCCTGCGAGGCCGCGGCTTTTCGCTTTTTACCGTGCTGATTTATCGCTCAGTCGAGCATCGCGCGCGCCACGGTCTCGCGATGCACCGGCGCGTTGCCGAGGTTCGCTTCGCCGGCAAGGGCGCGGCGATGGAACAGGTGCATGTCATGCTCCCACGTGAACCCGATACCGCCGTGGACCTGGATCGCCTCGGAGGTGACGTACTTGCCCATGTCGGACGCGTACGCCTTCGCCATCGGAACCGCGGTTGCGGCCTCGGCGTTGCGTTCGTCAACGGTCCAGCACGCGTAGTAGGTGAGCGAGCGCGCGTTCTCGACCGCGACCATCATGTCGACGCACTTGTGCTTGACCGCCTGGAACGAGCCGATCGGCTTGCCGAACTGAACGCGGGTTTTGGCGTATTCGACCGACATGTCGAGCGCCTTCTGCGCTGTGCCGACAACCTCGGCCGAAAGCGCGGCGGTGGCGATATCGAGCACGCGGTTAAGCACGGACCATCCTTCGCCTTCCTTGCCGAGCACGCTCGCAGCCGGGACCTTTACGTTGTCCAGCTTCACGTGGCATAGCCGGCGCGTCATATCGACGGTCTTGAGCTGCGTGACGGTTACGCCCTTGGCGTCGGCGGGCACGAGCAGGAGCGTGACTCCTTTTTCGCCGCTTGCCCCGGTGCGCGCGGCGACCACGATCAGGTTGGCGACGTGCGCGTCGGGGACGAAGAATTTCTCACCGGAAATCGTGTAGTCGGAGCCGCTTTTGGAAGCCTTGAGCTGGATTCCCTCTGCGTCGAAACGGCCCGCCGCCTCGGCGAGCGCGAGCGTCGCGATACATTCGCCCGCCGCCATCTTCGGAAGCAGTTCCTTCTTTTGCGCCTCGGAGCCGCCCTCGATCAAAAGCGGAGCGCCCACCAGCGCGGCGGTGAAGAACGGTCCGGGCAGCAGCGCCTTGCCCGCTTCCTCGACCACCACGGTCATGTCGAGGAACGTGCCGCCCTGGCCGCCATAGTTCTCAGGGATGAGCAGGCCCGGCCATCCGAGTTCGACCAGCTTCTTCCAGAATGCCTTGTCGTGGGCCGTATCGTCGGCCATCATCTTGCGCACGAACGTCGTCGGGCAGTTGTCGGCCAGAAAGCGCTTGGCCGCGTCGCGCAACATCTCCTGTTCTTCTGAGAACCCGAAGTCCAACTTACTTTTCCTCCGTCTGTTCGGATGGCTGGTCGGAATCCTGCCGGCCCCGGGTCGGCTCGGATCCGTGTTCTTGAGCTACCATTAACCTTGAAAACCGGCAAGCCTGAGCGGCGTCGGGAAAATCGCACCGTGCCCGCGGCCTACGATATCAGCGCGAGTACTCCTGAATATTGCAGAATCCCGCTGAGCGCACCGAGGGGGCCGATCTCGAACCCGGTGAAGAATCCCGCGAGCGCAAGCGGTCCGAGGTAGCGTTGGATATAGGCCGAATCGTGGCCGGGAAGATTGTAAAGCCCGGAGCCGCGCGAGACGCAGTCGAAATAAAGGCCGAAGGCGGGCTGCCGCTTCGTTCGCGAACGCATCTCTTCCAGCGCCGCCTTCAGATCCTCGCGCGCGCCGGCAGCGTTGCGCAGCATCAGGCCCATCCGGTCTCCCGCCTTGAACTGATGCGAAACCGCGATCACGCCGTGCTCGGCGCTCGCTCCGACGATATTGCGGACCAGATGGCGTCCGCGCTCGAGGCGTTCGGCGGCGGGATCGAGCGGAATCCCGAGGAACACAAAAGCGAGCGCCCGGCGCAGGTCGTCGGCCAGCGGACCGGCGGCCTCGGCGAAGACCTCGTAGGCGGGGCGGCCGTCGAGCGATGCGAGTACGTTGTCGCGCACCGCCGTGACCTCGTGGAGCGGGCCTATCTGCGTGCAGGCGGAGCTGGCGCCAACATCGACATCGAAATCCCCCGAAAGCAGCATCCCGGAAACCGCGTTGGAGCTGACCGCATCGCCGCAGAACTGGAAGGTCTCACCGATCGAGCCGTCCTCGGTCGCGCCGCCGCCCACCAGGGTCACGCCGGGAAGCTCCGAGCGCAGCGCCGAAAGGAAGGTTTCGGGCTCGATATTGTAGGTGTCGGGAAACAGGCAGAGCAGGTTGGTGCGGCCAAGCGCGGGCCTGACGGCCGCCGCGACTTCCTGGGCGGCCTCGCCCGGGCGTCCGCGAAGCGAGGGAACGAAGAACCGGCGGGCCGCGATTTCCTCGCCGCCGAAGACGATCACCGCGAGCGCCGGTCCCGACTCGATTTCCTGCTCGGCCGCGATTACGCCCACGCTGGAGCATCCCGCGACCTCGCGCGTGTGCGCCTGGGCCGCGACGGTTCTGAGAATTATCGGGAACGCCGCGCCGTGCGCGGTCGCCGCAAAGCATAGCGCACCGGCGGCCTCGGTGAGCCCCGCCCGCGACATCGCTTCGGCGGTCGCTTCAGCCGCTCCGGTCCTGGGATTAAGCGCGATAGAACAACCTACACCCGCGCGAAGCATCGAACCTCACTCGCGTCCGCCGAAGATCTCGAGCAGCGTGACCATCTGGCGAATCGCGTCTCCAAGCTGGCCTACTCCTATATGTTCGTTGACGCCGTGGATACCACGCTCATCGGCCGCGCTCAGCTCGATCGGGATGAATCCGTAGGAAATGACTCCGTGGTGGCGGAAGAAGCGGCTGTCGGTGAAACCGGAGATCATCGTGGGTACGGAGCGCGCCTTGTTTTCGCGCGCGAGCTTTTCGATAGCCCGCATCAGGACGGACTTTTGCGGCGAGGACGTGGTCGCAGAGGTGAGCAGCACCTGAATCTTTATCGACTTGTCCGCGATCACCTTGCGGACGGTCTCGATAAACCGTTTCGGAGTCTCGCCCGGCAACAGCCGGCAGTCCACGTCGGCGTAGGCGGTTTCAGGAAGCTCGTTGATCGTCGGGCTAGCCCTTCGGCGGTTC
>JAKAVX010000208.1 GCA_021827465.1 Deltaproteobacteria bacterium
CAGGCCGTGGACCTCGACCGGACTGCCGCGCAATCTTGTGAGCAAGAAGCCGTATCGCGGCGTGAACGTGTTTTTGCTTTCCGCGTCAAAGTACATTTCGCCATTCTGGTTGACGATGCGCCAGGCGAACGAGCTTGGCGGACACATCCGCAAGGGCGAGGAATCTACCGCCGTGGTATTTTGGAAGATCGAAGACACCAAGCGCGGCGCGGAAGACCTCGACGCCAACGAGACAGAGAAGAAGACGCGCCGTCGATTCCTACTCAGATTTTATCGGGTTTGGAACCTCGAACAATGCGAACTGCCGCAAGCGGTCCTCGACAAGCTTCCGAAGATGGCGACACATCAGCACGATCCGATCGAGGCTATCGAAAAGATCATCGCCGGAATGCCTAACCCGCCCGAGATAGTACGCGGAGGCTCGAAAGCGTATTACTCGCCACTCACCGATCGCATTACGCTTCCGCCGCGCGAGCTATTCATCAGCGCCGAGGAAGAAGCCGCCACTGAGACCCACGAACTCATTCATAGTGCAGGAAGCGAGAAGCGCCTTGCGCGAGAAGGGATTTGCGAAGCCACGCCGTTCGGTTCGCCAGTCTATTCCAAAGAAGAATTGGTCGCCGAGATGGGAGCGGCTTTCCTTTGCGCCGAAGCCGGAATCTCTAACGCGGTCCTAGAGAACCAGGCCGCGTACGTCGCGGGATGGCTAAAAAAGCTCCGAGACGATCGCAAGCTTCTGATTCATGCAGCCGCCCAGGCGCAAAAGGCCGCCGATTTCATTCTCAATCGAAGCTGCGGCGAATAGGCGCGCGCGGCGCCCGAGCTTTCGCTCGGGCGCCGCGTTTTCAACTCATTGAATCCTCTTGGTACTACCGCCCAAGATGCTTGCGATCGAACGGCTGCAGCCAGACATCCAACTGAACGCCAATGCGCCCGGCACGACGGAGACGAAGACGCATGGAGATGCCGCAGTGCTGAGGCTTATCTGCAATACGGGTGTTTCGCCAGAACGATTGGGTGCGGATAATTAGTAGGCCCTGAGCCACGGCTTCGTAAAGTGAATCAGCCGTTACTTCAACGCTGTGCTCGTATCCCCGAAGATCAATGCAGGACACGGTGCAAGTGCGAAGGCCCACGGACCAGAGCCTAGCAACTTCGCTTTTTATTCGCTATCATAGAGGCGTGCTATGATTCGGGCGTGTGGCGATTAGAGGAAGAGAATGATGGCGGAAACCATCGAATCATTGACCCTATCCGATTTTGAGGCCGCAGGCTGGCGCGAGATCATCGAAGTTGCTTCAGGAAAGACCTGCCTTAACTACGGGGAGTTGTTCCAACCGAAATTTGTCGAGGCGGAAAAAATAGGGAACGCGGTTCTCGCGCGAGTTTATCGGCTTCTGATGGAGGTCAGTTACCTGCGCTTGGAGCCCCACTCTGTTGATCAGCCGTACCAAGCGAGGCTCCCATTGGGAAATGGCCGGAGCGCGACACCCGAAGACTTTGCGCCATGTGATGTTGCGCTGTTTAACGATCTGGCGCAGTCAGTGAAGGACCCGGAGATGTGCGCCCGGCTCGCCGATCTCTCGTGGATTTTGACTCGCCAACATGGAGCTGCCGAACTTGCGATCAATTCGTACCTCGAATCGGCGAAGCAGCTAGAGGAGCCCAAGCTACCAGTAGAATGTCTTCATCGGCTTGAGCGCGCGCTGCGTTTGGCCGCGCAACTCAGAAGCGATGACCTGATCGTGAAGGTCACCGGCCACATTCAGTCGATTTTAGCTACACGCCGTAGCGAGTTCCCTTTTCGCTTGGCGTGCGGTCTGCTCGATATGCTGTGCGAGTCTCATCGAGGCGATCCCGCCAAGTGCGCGGCGTTTGCCGACGAGTACGCGACCCACGCCGAATCGCAAAATGATTTCGAGACCGCGCATGACTTCTGGCGGCTCAAGGCGAAGTGGCTCGGTTCGCCGGCGAGCCTAGGTGAAAGGCGACTCGCCCAAGTCGCAGCGGCGGATACGTACGTCAAGAAGGCGGACCTGCTCATCCGGTCGGGGATGCCGGCGGATCACATGGCCATCGCTGATCTCCTCGAGCGCTCGATTCAGGCACATCGTCAGATTCCAAGTCAGAAAGAGCGAGTGGCTGAATTGCACAAGCGGCTGCTCTCCATTCAACCCGGCGCACTCGATCAGTTGAAGACGATGGAGTTGGCTCAGGTCAACGTAACGGACATCGTCGAGCGGGCAATTTCCCGCGTGCGCGGGAAGGATCTTCCTCTCGCTCTTCTCGGGATAGCATCAATCGTGCAGCGGCCAGAGCCGGAGACGCTACGGAAGCGGGCGATCGAGAACATGAAGTTCGCGCCGCTTACCGCTGGTCTGCCGAGGGTCATCGTAGGGTCATCTGGCAAGACCGTGGCAAAGACTCCATCGGCATTTTCGTCTGACGAGGTGCAACGCGAAGCGTCAATAAAGCACGCGATGAAATTTGAGCTCGACCTATGGAGAAACCTCTCAGCCAATGCAATCGCCGCAGCGCGATCTCAAATTGTGCTGGAACATCCCGCGTCGCAGCGAGATTGGGATCCGCTGATCACGGACAATCCATTTATTCCGCCCGGCCGAGAGCGAATTTTCGCGGAAGGCCTGCACGCCGGCCTGATGGGGAATCTTCTGGTGGCCGTGCATCTCCTTGTGCCTCAGTTTGAGAATTCGATTCGCGAAACACTTACCCGCGCCGGCGCGATCACATCGAAGCTTAACAACGAAGGAATTCAGGAAGAGAAGCACATTCAGGAACTGCTCTACATGCCGGAATTCGAGCAGTTGTTCGGTCCCGCGATCACCTTCGACTTGAAGGCGCTCCTTGTAGATCACGGCGGACCCAATCTTCGTCACGGCACTGCGCACGGACTCAGGTCGGCGGACGAATTCTCGACCGCGGATACTCTCTACTTTTGGTGCCTCGTTCTCGGCTTCTGCATACCGATCATGTTGCAGGCTCTCATGGCCGAAGCTGCTAAGAAAATGACGAAAGATGCCAAAGGCTGAACAATTTACAGAGCCCCGCGCCGCTTATTGTCCATCACCTGTGCGAGTGAAAGAGCACATCCTGCAGTCGTGAGACCAATTCCGCTCGTTTCCTCTTGTTCAATCCGCCGAGATTTTTCTCTCGCCACTTGACCGCAGGAAGACTGGCCGCTTCGGAAAGGCCAAGGAGGGACCAGTCAGGTTCTCCCTTCTCGAACGCAATCAAAAAACGACGATGCTCCTCGGGCATCCGTCCGACAACCAGCTCGATCATCTCCTTCTGGGCGTCAAGCAGCTCGCGCAGCAACACCCGCTCGGCCGTCATCCCTTCGAACCCGTGGTCGAAATCTTTGCTGATGTCTCGCCGGGTTCCTGCCAAGACTTCGAACATCGGCCGGTCGTGACTGACGAGATAGACGATAAAGGCGCGCCGCAACGAATCGTCTATGCCTTCGTTTTGCAGAAGATGGCGCACATCGAAGAGATCGCGAGGATGCTGGCGGTCGAGAGCCGCCACGATTTTTCCTCCATAGATGTCGGCGAACGAAACGACTCGCGTTTGTGCAAACCCGAAAGCCTCTTCTACGCTTGAAGAAACGGCGCGGAGTTCGGCCGGGTACACGGAGCCGCGCAGAACCGGCGTCACTTCGATCTTTATCTGCACGCCTTCGGCGCGCACCAGTAGTTTTGTCGCGATGCCTTCGGGGCGGAGCACTCCGATCGTCGTCCGTGACCCGCGTATGCTCTTCCTTATCGCTTGCTCGATGCGCCTCATGGCGGCGTCGATAGCCGCGAGAGATTGTTCGCGCGCTTGAACGGGCAAATATGTCAGATCGATATCGACCGACAGACGCGGCATGTCGTGAATGAACAGGTTGATGCCCGTGCCTCCTTTAAGCGCGAAGCAGTCTTCGCGCGCAACTTCGGGCAGGGCTCGTACGACGAGCGCGGCCTGCTTGCGATAGACTTCACTGAACGGCATCTAGGTTCTCCGGCACCGTTATCTGATACGCGCGGTCGAGTTTGCCGCCTTTCACAAGCATGCGCTTGCCCTTGCCGAGGTCAACAGCGGCCCGATCGATCCGTTTCAACCACGCGTGCTGATGACGGTCGGCAAAAAAGAAGAAAAGCCTTTTCACCTTGATGCTTCGACAGCGAGTCAGCAGCTTTTGGAGCCGCTGCGGACCCAGATTCGAGAGCCCCTCCATCAATTTGTCCGCTTGTTCAAAACTTTCTCGCCCGGGCAACTCATCGAGCAACTCAAGGATCGCCCGCTCGGGCGCCGACAGAACGAGGCCCCAATCCCACTCCCCCCAAGGCTGGACGAGAAAGCCTGCGTCCGCTCCCCGGCTCGGTTGCGCCTTGACGCCCTTGATCAAGTTCATGAACGACCTTTGATCCGCTTCGGCCGGGAAGAGTTTCCGGCTGTTGCGATAGATGAAATGGACCTTCGCCGGCAGCCTCGCGAGCCAATTTGGCGACGGTTCCGGTCCGTAGAGGTAGACCTCCTTCATCGACTGCCGGAGGTAGTGCCCATACCCCTGTATTTCGAGCGCGGTCCGTCCGCCAACCACGAGAGGTTCTTTCAGAATCGTCTGAAGCGAGATCGCGACTTGCTGCCAGCTTAACGAGCCACGGGGCCGCTGATAGACGCCGCGCGTCGGCTGTCGCAGCCAGCCGCCCCGCACGTAATGGCTGAGGAGCTGACGCGAATAACCGTGCCGTCTCAGCCAGGATGAAGTGACGACCAGGCCCTCGGGGAGCAGCTTTTCGAGTAGGTTTAAGTGCTGCGTTTGTTGTCCAGCCATGTTTGATATAATAGCACAAGGTCGAACCAACCGTCTAGTTTGAAAATTAGTCATATTATCCAATCAGATTAGACAAATATGATATCTCTCAAACCAGCATCGAAGCGGCACCGTTCTATGAAAACAGCCCAGCATCCAGTGGCCGCAGAACAGCAAAAGATTCATCACCGTCACAAGGCGCGCGCGGACCGGGCACATCCCTCCAAGATCAGCCCATCACGGGCTGAGAACGCATTGATCCGATCGCTTTCCACGTCGACTGTCCCCACGACCGCTGGGAGACCGCTTCGATTACTGGAACAATGATCTCCGAAAGCGTCCTGCCAAAGGCTGTGAGATATCGCGGGGCACTTCACGTCGCCGACGACAATCGTAGAGCCTTGGGCGATCGCACTGCCCGTAAGCCCTTGCGTGATGGGAAAGACAGGGTGGCCGGACGGTCCCGAACCGCTCCAGGCGATGACGGAAACGAGTTGAGGGCCGACGGCCTGTTGGAAATCACGATTCGCATAACCTCAACGCGGCTCCTTGGCCTGCCACTTACGCGCGTGGCGCAGTCCGCCGAACGCTCCGAAATCGAAGCGGGAGAACGGATTCAGTGACGCTCGCAACCGGGCAAGCGCTCGCTGGTCCTTACCTAGCCCTAATCCGAAAATAAATCAGGCGGCGAGGCGGTGGGCGATTCGGTCATAGAGGATCTCGGTTGCCGGGTTGGAGGAGAAGCGCAGGACCTTGCGGCCCGAGA
>JAKAVX010000209.1 GCA_021827465.1 Deltaproteobacteria bacterium
AGGCAGCTAAAACTACTCCAGTGGGGAACGAAACGGTCTTACCCGGCTGGTACATGCTGCATTACGGGGACAGCCGCTTTCCAGTGCAACCCCAAAACTATCTCACTACGCTGCAATCGCCACAGAGCAATCTGCAGGCATTCGCTTATCAATATCTTCGATTCTTCACGACCAACCTTGATGGGCCGAGCCGCATCGAATTGGTCCGTCCAAACCCGCGCGGCGATCTGAAACATCCGACTTCGCCGCTTGGCCGATTACTTACCAACGATGTCAAGCGCTCGGCGCTGCGCAAGGCCGTTCACGATGCGGTTGGTTTGTATTTCGCCATCGACTCATCAGTGGGAGATCAATTGCAGGTTCGATTTGGCACCGCACCGCCGCCAGACGAGCGAAGCTTCAGGGATGAGACGCTCGGCTACATGCGCGCAGCGCGCGGGATCGACGCCGTCAGCGATGGGGTGAAGGCTTATACGGGCATTCTTGTCCAGCTCTATGCCGGCGACCCCAAGGTGATCATCATCGATGAACCAGAGGCATTTCTGCACCCATCCCTGGCGTCTAAGCTCGGTAGGGAGATTGCGAGCCTCACTGCCACTGAAGGAAAGCACGTATTTGCCGCCACCCACAGCCCGCAGTTTGTGATGGGCGCTGTTCTTTCGGGAGCTCCGGTCAACATCGTTCGTCTCACCTACGAAGATGGCACAGGGACGGCTCGCCTGCTGCCCAGTGCCGACCTGACCAGGCTGATGCAAGACCCGCTTCTGCGCTCGGCAAACGTGCTCTCGGGGCTGTTCTACAATTCGGTTGTCGTCTGCGAAGCGGACGGCGACCGCGCGTTTTACCAGGAAATTAATGAGCGTCTGGTCGCCGCGGCTGATCCACGCGGTATTCCGCACGTCCTGTTCCTCAATGCCGACAACAAGCAGACGATCCCGAGGATCATCGAACCCTTGCGCAAACTTGGCATCCCTTGCGCCGGGGTCGTTGACATCGATGTGATTAAGGACGGAGGCCAGGAATGGACACGTCATCTTCAGGCTTGCAATGTCCCAACCTTGGAGCACCAACCTTTCGGTACTCGCCGGACTGGCGTTCTCGACCCACTGAATGCCAAGGATCCCGAGTTCAAGAGGCGTGGCGGGATTGATCTTCTCGCCGGGCCTGAGCGCGAGACGGCGCAAAACTTGTTTGACGACCTAGCTCGTTACGGCCTTTTTGTCGTTCGCCGTGGCGAGGTCGAGACTTGGCTCCCCAACTTGGACGTGCCGCGCTCCAAACACCTGTGGCTCCGCTCGATCTTCGAAAAAATGGGCAGTGACCCAGGTTCCTCAGGGTATGTGAAGCCGACCTCAGGCGACGTTTGGGACTTCTTGGGCGAGATCCGCAAATGGCTTGCCGACCCCAACCGACGCGGTATCCCCGAATGAATGCGGTCAGCGGTGCGTGAGCGGGCGGCGGGGCCCTCTACGGCCGGCGGCCGGTTTTGATCCGCGCCGTCCAGTCCGACAACGCATCGCGGGTAGTTCGGAACGCGAGGTTGGGCCAGGGGATTTCGTCGGCGGCGAAGTAGCGCACCTCGGTCGCCTCTAACGATAGCCCCGGCGGCTCGACGCCCGGCTCCGCAAGATAGACCGCGACTGCGGCAATCGGATGCGCGGGGTCCGCGTAAATACCCATCAGCGCTCCGAGCCGCACGTTCATCCCGACCTCCTCGACCGTCTCGCGAATCGCCGCCTCGGCCGGCGTCTCGCCGAGATCGACGTAGCCTCCCGGAAAAGTCCACATTCCGAGCGAAGGCTCGATTCCGCGGCGCAGCAGGAGCACGCGGCTTTCGCTCTCGACCAGGCATCCCGCGACCAGCTTCGGACCCTGGAAGTACACGAAGCCGCATCGCGGACACGTCTTGACCCGCTTGTGGTCGGGAATGATGAGCCGTTCGTTCATCTCCGCGCCGCATAACGGGCAATACCGGATTTCGCGCGGGTAACGATGCTGGATTTTGTGATCGGCCTCGATCGGCTTGTCGTCGGTTGGTTTCACGGTGTCGCGCCTGATGCCCCTGAGTCGGAATTTACTGCCTGAGGCGCCCCACCTTCAAAGCGCCCCCCCGGTGTCATTCTGAACGGAGGCTGCCGGAGCGAAGAATCTCATTCCACCGGCGTTTGGGTGGTATGAGATCCTTCGACTTCGTTCGCGTCGCTCACTTCGCTCAGGATAACAGAAGGGAAGTCGAGACTCGCTTCGCTCAGGGCGGCGCAGCGGCGGTTCAGAATGACAGGAGGAAAGCGGGGCGGAGTTCACGTACGAATCAGCGTCGCCGCATCAAGCCGTGAGTCGTCGGACGGCGGCTTCGCCGATGATCAGAAGCATCGCAGCAACCACGAGATACCAGTCGAATGACACCTTGTGCTCGATCGTCGGGCGGGTCAGTTCCACGTCCTTAATCGACGGATTGAGCCGGCCGCCCGTGGCCGCGGCGAGACGTTCGAGCAGGCCGTAGTTCGGCGTCGGGCGCGGAAGTTCGGCGTTGACTGCGGGGCTGACCGTGTAGGCGAGCGGCGGGAATTTCTCGCGCTTCGGATCGGAGGAGCGGACCTCGATGTAATAGGTTCCGGGCCTGGGCGCGTGGATAGCGGCAGAAAGCTCACCCGGCGCAACGTCGGAAAGAACGACGTCGGAGTGCGCGCCGTCGGGGCGCGTGACCGTCGCCGTCACCGGATGCGATCCGAGGCCGGGCTTTTCGCTGTAGTCGGTAAGCTTCATCACGATTCGGCCCGCCTCGTAGCCGAGCGCGACCTGGACGTTCTGCTCCTCAGCGGTCTCCGGCGTCATCCATCCGAAGAGCCTGTTCCAGAGCGGCGCGAACACGTTGTCAGCGATCCACGTACCCGACCATCGGCCGCTAGCGTCGGTCGTGACCGCGAGCGCCTTGCCCGCGCCGCGCTTCCAGCTTGCGATAATCGGCTCGCGCCGTCCCGAGCGATCGACGAACGCGTCGAGCGAAGCGCCCGGGCGAAGCTCGGTTGAGACATAGCCCTTGAGAGCAGGCAGGCGGCGTCCGGCGTAGTCCTTGAGGACGGGGTTGGGGCTGGTGGTGTGCGGGACGAACTCTTTTTCGACCAGCGTGGTCTGGCCGGTCTGCTTGTTGAAGTCCTGCAGAACGATCTGCGGCAGATTGCTCGGGCTGTCGGTCTGATAGTAAGCGCCACCGCCGTATTTCGCGATTGCCTGGAGCAGCGGGGTATTGGCTTCGCTCCCGATCGCGACCGCCGAGATGCTGATGCCGAGATCGTGATGCATCGAGGAGACCAGCGCGTAGTACATGTCGCTGGTGCCGCCGGTCTCGCCGTCGGTCAGGATGACGACGTGCTTTACCGAGGCGGAGCTTTGCGCGAGCGAGCGGTCGGCCTGCTCCAGCGCGGGCAGCAGAAAGGTGCGTCCCTGCGCGCGCAGCCGGTTAATCATCTGGTCGAGGTAGGGCTTGCTCTTGGCGAGCGGCTGGAGCGGCACGATAACGAACGGCTGCGAGTCGAATCCGATCACGCCGAGAAGATCGTTGGGCTTGAGCGAGCGGGTTACAGTTTCGGCCGCGGCCTTGGCGTAGGTGAGCTTGTTGTTGCGGCCCATCGAGCCCGACTTGTCGATAATCAGGATGAGCGCGCTGGTGAGAATCTTGCGCTCCGGCGGTTTCATCGTGACCGGCATCACGTTCGCGATCGGGCTTGCCTGGTAACCGCCGAGGCCGAAGCTCCTGTCCCCGCCGACCATCGCGAGCGAGCCGCCCTGCTGCACGTACGAGACGAGCGCGTTCTGCGCGGCAGGCGAAAGCCGCGAGCGTTCGAGGTTGTTGAGGACGACGCTGTCGTAGCCCTTGGGGCTGCCGTTCCACTCACCGTTCGAGACGGTGACGACGTCGGGCTCGAAGCCCATGCGGCGCACGACGGTCGCGAGATACGACGCGTCGCGCGCAGTGTCGGTCAGGATCAGGACCTTGCGGTGCGCTCCGACGCCGACCCATTCCTGGAGCGAATCGTTCTCCTTGTAGATGTCGGTCGCGGGATCGTCGGGCTTGAAGACCGCCTTGTACGATTCGAGCGGGACGGTCTGCGGCTTGACCGTGAAATCGAAGCGCTCGGTGCCGGGAGCCAGGGTGACCTTGCGATGGTCCATCAGGGCGCCGCCCTGGTAGACCTCGATCGTTCCGCCGACGGTCGTGCTGTTCAGGTTCTCGATCGTGACGCCGAGTTGAAACGGCGCGGCCTTGGACAGCGCCGGCGGCATCGACAGTTCCCGCATCGCAACGTCGGGGACAGAGCCCGGTCCCGGCGGCGTGAAGATATAGAGCCGGATATTGGCGGAGCGCAGCGCCGCGACCGCGGTGTCGGCGTCGCCGAGATTTTGCCATCCGTCGGTGAGCAGGATCGCGGGCCCGCCGCGCGCCGCGGGATCGGCGGCGAGACGTCCGAGCGCGTTGGCAAGATCGGTCGCCTTCGGATCGCATTCGGCGCATCCACCGGCGCTTTCGAGCGTCGAGGCCGCCTTGCCGACGGTCGAGTTTACAGCGGTCGAAGCGAAGATTATCGCCGGGTCGTCAGTTCTGAGCTTCAGTCCCTTGCGCAGAAGATCGAGGTCCCATCCGCGCATCGCGGGCGTGATGCTCGCCGACGCGTCGAGCACGACCGGACGGGTGGTTCCCTTGGTGCGCATGACCTTCTGCGGTCCGGCCAGCGCCAGGATGAACAGCGCGAGCGCAATCGCCCGCATCAGCGGGGCGAGAATCGCACGCGCGCTGCGCAGATTCACCGCCGCCCACAGGATCACGAGCGCGGGCATCGCGAGAAGGTAAAGCGCCCAGGGACGCGCGAGGCTTGCGCCGGCGATGAAGTGTACGAGGTTCAACGCCTATGCTCCCACGGGGCTCCGGCGGCGATAGACTACGAACCCTTCGAGCGCGAGCAGCACGAGGATTGCCGCGAACAGGTAGATGGCAAGCGGAGTCTTCTCCGTGATCGCGCGCGTCTTCTGCGCGGCCGCGTGGCTCTCGATCTTGAGCGGCGCGGCGGTCAGGAGATCGGAATCGGCAAGATTGGAGAAGTTGACCGCGCGAAACGTGGTGTTGTTGTTCGGACCGACGAGCTTGTAAACGCCCTGCGCGGCGACGTTATC
This sequence comes from Deltaproteobacteria bacterium, assembly GCA_021827465.1. Next base: position 5,170 of record JAKAVX010000209.1, read on the forward strand.
GAACATCGTGCCCGGCTTGGTCGCGATCTTTTGTCCCGACGGCAGTATCACGCTCTCGATTCCCGCCGGGACCAGCCATGGCTGCCCGGTCCGGTATCCGCCGGAGTTGGCGCCGACGCCCGCAAGATAGCCAAGTATGTTGAGCGTCAGGATCGACATCGGGAGATTCTGCTTGCCGAGGTACGGGAACAGGTTGAAGCCGCTCGCGACGAAACGATGGCCGTCGCGCTCGCCGCGCAGCACGAGAGCGCCTTCGCGGCCGTCGACCATGGGCGCCATCCAGGGATGAACACCGAAGGCCTCGCCCGCGTGCGGATTCAGTAGCCGGAAATTCACCGAATAGGCCAGCGGGTCGGTCGCGCGCCATGCGGTTATCTGCGCGGCTTTGACCT
>JAKAVX010000210.1 GCA_021827465.1 Deltaproteobacteria bacterium
CCGCCCGCGTGATCGAGGTGCGAATGGGACAGGACGACGTACTTGATATCGTCAGTCTTGTAGCCGAGTCCCTGGATCTGCTTGTCCAGGGTCTCGTTTTTGCTCCACTTGATCGGCAAGTTCCTGGCGAATTCGCCCCAGTAGCCGACCGGGTCGTCGATGATCTTCGGATTGCATCCCGTGTCGAACAGGACGAGTCCCTTGGGATGCTCGATCAGGAACGACGGACATGGAAGATTCAGCAACGTCTCGTCGCCGCCGTGCATCAGGAGCGCCTTCGGCGCGGTAAGCTCGGCTCCAGGCAATACCCACATTCGTTTTGCTTTGCTATTCGCCATTTCTCACCTCAGGAACGTGTTCAGGATCGATGCCGGAACATGCGCGGCACTGTTCAATTCCTTTTGCGACTAGCTATTCGACTTCGACACTGGCTCATTACTCGCCGTGCCGCAGGAGTTCACCCGAGAAGCAGCCGGTCGACCGGCCATCTTCAAGAGTTATCTGACCGTTGACCAGAACGCTTCTGTAACCATCGGCCCGCTGAACCCGCCTCCACTCGCCGCCGGGGAGGTCGTGCGCCACCTCCATCGGACGTATCGAGAGCCGCTCGTAGTCGTAGATCACGATATCGGCGGGCGAGCCTTCGCGCAGAGCGCCGCGGTTGCGAAAGCCCGCGCAGTATGCGGGCAAGGCGCTGAGCCGCCAATGCGCTTCCTCAAGGGTAAGGAAATCATGTTCTCGCACCCAAGTGGCCAGAAATTCCGTGGGATATTTTCCGCCGGTAAAGAACTTGGTATGCGCGCCGCCGTCCGAGACCCCCGGAATTATCCACGGATAGGTCAGCATCTCCTTTACATACTCGATATTCTCGCTGATCTGCGGAAGGTAGAATTCAGTTTCAAGATCGTCCGCGACGGCCAGATCGAGCATCGTGTCGATCTGATCCTTGCCCTGCTTTTCCGACAGTTCTCTTAGCGTCAGGCCCTCGCACGGTTTCAGGTCGTTGCGGTTGACACCGCTGACGAAAAGTTTTCCGAGATCGGTGACGGTTATATAAGGTGGGTGCGCCTTCAACTCAGCACGCCGCGTGGGATCGGCGAGTTTCGTCTTGCGCGCTTCGGCAGTTCCGGTTGTGGCTTCGCACCACGGCTGGGAATCGTCGAACAGGTTCCAGTCCTTGAAGGTGAAGGCGAACCCGCCGTCCACGGTCGTCACTCCCTGCCCATAGACACGCAGACCCTTGCGGCGGCATTCCTCGAGCCAGGAGAGAATCCGACGATGCACCTGCGGCCGGTTGTCGCGAGGCTGGACGACGTTCCACAGGATCGGCCTTCCGCTGATACGCGCCAGTTCCTCGAAATGGGCGAAGTCTCTGCGCTGGCTGTCCGTGGTCAGCGTCATCTGGATGAAGCCCTCGTTGCGTTCACCCAGGACTCGCGCGAGCCCGTAACAGGTCTCATCCGACATGACATCCGAGGCCATCGGCGTGCCGTCAAAGTCGCGCTGCACGCAGACCGGTCCGTTGGGGTCAAGACGCTGCGCCGACCATCCGCATCCGCCCGCGTCCATGGCTTCGTCGAGCAGCCTGCGAAGCTCGCGCTCTTCATCCTCGGTGGGACGGCGCTTCTTCGCGTCTTCGAGTCCCATCACCCACACGAGCAGCGGCGACACCGGAACGTACGGCAGGACGTTGACGGCCTTCGGCCCTCGGTCAACCGAGTCGAGAAATTCAGGATACGTCACCCAATCCCACGGCATCCCCGCCTTCATCGAGGCGTACGGAATCGCCTCGACCCGGGTCATCGTGAGCATCGCGCGCTCGCGATCCTCGGGGCGCATCGGCGCGAAGCCGAATCCGCAATTCCCGATTACGACGGACGTGACGCCGTGCCAGCTCGAAATTGAGAAGCACGGATCCCAGAACAGTTGCGCATCGTAATGAGTGTGAAGGTCTACGAAGCCGGGCGCGACGACGAGTCCGTCGGCCTCTATGACTTTCGCGGCGCGATGGGCAGCGATCCGTCCGATCTCCGCGATTCGTCGGTCACTGATTCCAATATCGGCGACGTAACGCGGCATACGCGTTCCGTCCACCATCGTCCCTGCGCGAATCAGAACATCGAAATCCGCCATGGCGCGGCGAACCTCCTCGGCGTATCTTCGGGCACGTCCGTCGCGCGGCATTGCCCCGGCGCGCGACGGGCTTCACTCCCCCAGCCTGTCCAGTTCATCGAATATCGTCGCCTTGAAGCGGCCGTCAAGCGCTTTGAGATTCGCGCCCGCGGCTCAGACGCAAAGAGCGACGATTTCGGCGCTCAATGAGCGATGGCTCATCGGGGAGCGATGCGGATTCCGGATGGAAACCTGCGGGCCGGAGGAATGGCGATGTGACGGAGTCTGACACGCGCGCCGCCAGCCATGTCGGAGACTGGCGGACGCGCGGTCGGGATACGAATTCGAATTAATTTGGCTTCGCGCGCCGGAACCGGGAGCGCTACGGTCGCCCGCTCGACGGAATCATCCGTTTCGCGACTTCTTCCAGCATGATCTCGGTAGTGCCGCCGCCGATCGAATGGATACGCGCGTCGCGCACCATCCGCTCGATCGCGGCCTCGCGCATGTAGCCGAAACCGCCGTGGAACTGCTGGCAGTCGTACATCACTTCGTTGACCAGTTCGCCGCAGTACGCCTTCAGCATCGAGACCTCTTTGACGCAATCGCGTCCCTGCGAGGCGAGCCATGCGGTGTTGTAAACGAGTTGGCGGCCCGCTTCGACCTTCGCCGCCTGCATCGCAAGCCGCTGGCGGATGGTCTGTTTCTCCCACAACGTCGTGCCGAAGGCGCGGCGCTGGCTGACCCAATCGAGGGTGAGCGCGATCGCGGTCTGGGCCTCGCCGATAGCCTGTGCGCTGAGGACCAGACGCTCGTTCTGGAAGTTCTTCATCACGGCGTAGAAGCCGCGATTCTCCTCGCCGAGACGGTTGGCGACCGGCACGCGGCAATCCTCGAAGACCAGTTCCGCGGTGTCCGACGAGAGCCATCCGTGCTTCCTGAGAGCGCGCGCGACGGAGAAGCCGGGCGTCCCCTTCTCCAGCACGAACATCGAAATTCCCCGGCTTCCCTTGGCCGCGAGGTCGGTCTTGGCCGCGACGAAATAGACGTCGGCGTGGACGCCATTGGTGATGTAGATTTTCGAGCCGTTGAGCACGTAATTGTCGCCCTCGCGCCGCGCGCTGGTGCGAATCCCCGCGACGTCGGAGCCGGCGTCGGGCTCGGTCACCGCGACCGCCGCGATCTTCCTTCCCGCGATGACGTCGGGCATCCAGCGTTCCAACTGCTCGCGGTTGCCGGCGTTGGCGAGATGTGGCGAAGCCATGTCGGTGTGCACGAGCACGGTGACGGCGAATCCGCCGAACGTCGATTTGCCCAATTCCTCGGCTAGGATCGCGGTCGCAACCGAATCCATCTCGCTTCCGCCGTAGGCCTGTGGGTAGCGCACGCCCAGGAAGCCCAGCTCGCCCATCCGGCGGAGCACGTCGCGCGGAACGAACCCGGCTTCCTCCCACTCCTCGCCGCGCGGCTTGACTTCGGTATCGACAAAGCGCCTGACTTGCTCTCGAAATAGGATATGTTCCTGGGTCAGATACGGAGCCTCGACAAAGTCCTTGTTCGCAATTCCCACGGCAGACATGCTCTCCAGCAAACGATTATGGGCGTCGCGCCCGTTGGGCGAATTTGACGCGAAGCCATTGTGCTCTGAACTTTGCGCAAGATAAAGCACAACTCCGGAGCGTGCCGACCATGGAAAATTACCTGCCCCGGCTGGAAACGCGGATTTCAACGCGAAGCGCCGGGTTCCAGCGAAACCGCGAGCATTATCAGGAGCTGCTCGCACGCCTGCGCGCCGCGGTGGCCCACACAATCGCCGGCGGCGGCGAGGAGCACGTCACACGTCATCGCGCGCGCGGCAAGTATCTGGTGCGCGAGCGTATCGATCTGCTGGTCGATCCGATGACCCCGTTCCTCGAGCTTTCGCCGCTGGCGGCATGGGGAATGTACGGCAACGAAGTGCCGGGCGCCGGAATCGTGACCGGTATCGGAACCGTGCATGGGCAGCAGTGCATGATTATCGCCAACGACGCGACCGTGAAGGGCGGCTCGTTCTTTCACGAAACGGTGAAGAAGCACGTCCGCGCGCAGGAGATCGCGTGGGAGAACCGATTGCCGTGCCTTTACCTGGTCGATTGCGGCGGCGCCTACCTGCCCGAGCAGGATCGGGTGTTTCCCGACAAGGGCCACTTCGGCAGCACCTTTTACAATCAGTGCCGGATGTCGGCCGATGGCCTGCCGCAGATCTCGGCCGTGTTCGGCGGATGCACGGCGGGCGGCGCCTATATCCCGGCGCTCTCGGACGAGGTGGTGATGGTGCGAGGACAGGCGCGGATCCATCTAGGCGGACCGTCGATCGTCAAGGCCGCTATCAACGAGGAAATCGATGCCGAGACGCTCGGCGGCGCGGAGATGCATACTCGCGTCTCCGGCGTGTCGGACTACCTCGCGCAGAACGAACTGGAGGCGCTAGCCAAGCTGCGCGATATCGTCGCGGCGCTGAACCCGGCTATGTCGCCGCCGCCGCCCAGACGCGCGGAGCCGCCGATTTTCGACGCCGAGGAAATTCTCGGAATCGTCGAGAGTGATCCGCGCATGCCCTACGACTGCCGCGAGATAATCGCGCGCATCGTCGATCGGAGCGAGTTCCAGGAGTTCAAGCCCGACTGGGGTGCGACGCTGGTTTGCGGCTTCGCCTACCTTCACGGCTACCCGGTCGGGATTATCGGCAACAATGGGCCGCTGTTCTCCGACTCGTCGGTCAAAGGCGTCCACTTCATCGAACTCTGCGATCAGCGCGGCGTGCCGTTGCTCTTCGTGCAGAACATCACCGGCTTCATGGTCGGCGTGGAGGCGGAACGCGGCGGAATCGCGAAGCATAGCGCGAAGCTGGTCTATGCGGTCGCGTGCGCGCGAGTTCCGCGCTTCACGGTGATCGTGGGCGGTTCCTACGGTGCGGGCAATTACGGGATGTGCGGGCGCGGCTTCGGCCCGCGATTCCTGTTCTCATGGCCCACGGCGCGAATCGCAACGATGAGTCCCGACGTCGCGACCAACGTTATCCTCGAGCTGAGACGCACCAGTATCAAGCGTAGCGCCGCGTCGGACAGCGAGATGGGCGAGCTGGAACGTCAGACCCGAGCGCAGTTCACCGAGCAGAGCGACCCGTATTATGCGACCGCCCGGCTCTGGGACGACGGAATCATCGAACCGGGGCAGACCCGCGACGTGCTCGGGCTATGCCTTGCGCTGGCCGCGGCTGAACCGCGCGCGACGGGACGCTCACACGTCTATCGGATGTAAGCCTAATCGTGATCCGGAAGCTTCTTATTGCCAATCGCGGCGAAATCGCATGCCGCGTCATCCGGACCTGCCGCCGTATGGGAATCGCAACGGTGGCCGTGTTCTCCGACG
>JAKAVX010000211.1 GCA_021827465.1 Deltaproteobacteria bacterium
CTCGAAGTGCGAGATCATCATGATCGAATTGCGCATCGTTATACCGAACAGCGTGACAAATCCAACCATAGATCCCAGAGAGAGCCATCCGCCGGTCGCGAGCGCGGCGAGCACACCGCCAACGAAGGCGAAGGGAACATTCACCAGCACCAGCATCAGGTTCCTGACATTGCCAAACGCGATAAAGAGCAGGCACACGATGCCGACGGCCGCGATCAGGGAGTTAACCAGAATGTCATGTTCGGATTGCGCGCGCGCCTCGGCTGCGCCGCCAAACTCGATATAAGTGCCACTGGCGAGCGTGACGTGCTGGCGTATTTCGCGCTCGGCGGTTGCGACAAAAGATGTGAGGTCGCTGCCTCGGATATTGCAAGTAACAATCTGCAGGCGCCGCGCGCCGTCGTGCAAAATCGCGTAGCGTCCCGCTCCGGAGGCCACGGAAGCCAGCTCGGTCAACGGCAGGAGTTGGCTTTCGGCGTTGCGCAACATCAGATCTCGGACGCTCTCGGGCCGCCGCCGGTCTTCGGGGTCCAGTATCACGGTGACGTCAAAGAACCGGTTGCCGTCGTAAACCTGGGCAACGTCGGAACCTTGATAGGCGGTGCGGATTGCGTCGAGAACGTCCGCCGGCCGGAAGCCGAATTGCACCAGCTTTGCCGGCTTAAGCCGCACGACCGTCTGCGGCATTCCGCCCGGCGACTGCACGCGGACATCGGTTGCGCCTCGGATCCGCGATAGCGCCGCCGCGACTTGGCTCGCTGCGCGATCGAGAACGTCGAGATCGCTGCCGAAGATTTTCACCACCACGTCCGCCTGCTCACCTGAAAGAGTCTCTTCGATTCGCTCGGTGAGAAAGGAGTTCATCGAGAAGTCATAGCCGGGAAAACTCGCCAGCGTTTTTCTCAGGTCGTTCTCGATATCGTCGACATCTTTGCCGCCAAGCGGCTTCAATCTTACGTCGAACTCGCTCTCATGCGGTCCGAGCGTGTCCTCGCCAAGTTCCGCGCGGCCGATCCTCTGGGCGACGCTCTCCACGTGCGGATTTCGCAACAACGCTCGCGTCACTTCCGCTCCCATGCGCATCGATTCCGGAAGCGAAGTGCCCGGCACCGCGACCATGTGCAGCACGAAGCTGCGTTCCTGCAACTCGGGCAGAAAACTTCCTCCGAAGAATGGCAGTACGCCGACAGCGAGCAGGCACAGAACGACCGTACCACCAATCACCAGATCGAGATTCTCAAATGCGCTCTCGAGCATCCGGCGATGCGCCGTCTTCAACCAGCGCACGAAGGCGGTCTCGGGCGCAGCGTCGGCATTCGGCAGCATCATCAGACACAGCGCCGGCGTGACAGTCAGCGCGACCCCAAGCGACGCCATGATCGCCAGGATGTAAGCCCATCCGAGCGGCGCGAAGATGCGCCCCTGCACCCCCGACATCACCAGCACGGGCAGAAAGACCAGCGCCACGACGAAGGTCGCGTAGACGACCGCACTGCGCACTTCAAGCGACGCTTGCAGAATGACCTCCAGTGCACCTCGCGGATTTCCAGACGAGCGATTTTCGTTGAGGCGTCGGAAGACATTCTCAACATCGATTATCGCGTCGTCGACCACCTCACCGATCGCAATCGCGAGTCCGCCGAGCGTCAGCGTGTTGAGGGTCACGCCGATGCGCTGCAGGACTATCATCGCAATCAGAAGTGAGAGCGGAATCGCGGTCAAGGAAATAAAAGCGGTTCGAAGATTGTACAGAAAGAACGCGAGAACAATTGCCACCAGCAGGCCGCCAAAGAGCAGCGAAAAGCGCACGTTGCGGATGGTGGTTTCGACGAAACTCGCCGCGCGAAACAGACCGGGACTGATGGCGATACCCTCGCGCTTGAACACGGGCGCAAGGTCACTCAACGCACGGTCGACGCCCTGCGTGACTTCAAGTGCGTTGGCGCCGTACTGGATCGAGACTTGAGCTATCACGCCGGGTTTGCCCATGATCAGGGCTCCGCTGATCGGCGGGGCCGGCGCCCATCGCACACTCGCCACATCGTTCAGCCGAACGCTGACTCCATCCTGATGCGCGATTACGGTCTCGCCCAACTGGTCGGGTGTGATCGACTGGCCCTCGCTGTGAATCACGATGCGCTGGTTCGCGGTTTCGATGAAGCCCGCGCCGCGGATGCCGGTCGAGGAGCGGGCCGCGGCCAGAACATCGGTGATTCCCATCCGGTATTCGAGCAGGCGCGTCGGTCTGACCTGCACCTGGAGCTCGCGCTCGTCACCCCCGTAGATCGAGACATGCGCGACTCCCGGTACGGCGAGCAGGCGCGGCTGGAGCGTCCAGTCGGCGAAGGTGCGAAGTCCCATCAGCGAGCGCGTCGGGGACGTCAGGCCGATATCCATTATCACGGCGGTCGCGGAGGTGAGCGGCGCCATCGTGGGTGCGGCCACTCCATTGGGCATCTGGCTCATGATCTGCAAAAGACGCTCACGCACCATCTGCCGCGCGCGGTAAATGTCGGTCCGGCCCTGGAAAATCACTGTTATTACCGAAAGGCCCTGAATCGACTGCGAGCGAATCGATTGCAGGCCGACCGTACCAACCAGAGCGTTTTCGATCCGCTGCGTGACCAGGGTTTCGACCTGCTGCGCCGAAAATCCCGGCGCTTCCGTCTGAATGGCGACTTGCGGCGGGGCAAACTCGGGAAACACCCCCAGCTTCGCATGCTCGGTAACGTAGAGGCCGTAAAGCACCGCCATACAGGCGAGTGCGACTACGACGCCGCGCAAGCGCAATGAGAATCCAACTATCGCTTTGAGCATTCGAAGAGGTCCGCCTGTCTGCGCTAGTCCTGAACTTGGATTTCCGACTTGTATTCTTCGGATAGAAGCGTCTGGGCACCGGTGACCACGACGCGGTCTCCCGCGGCAAAATTAGTACTCACAAACCATCCCTTTGCGATCGGATCGCCGATCGAAACCATACGCCGCTCGAATTTGGTCGGTGCGGTTTGCACGTAAGCCCACGCGGCACCTCCCGTGCGGACCACTGCGACGCTTGGCACCATCACGCCCCGCTGCGAGGCGGCGGAAGATTCCAGGCGCGCGGTAACCGCGGCTCCGGGGCGAAGCGGAAAATTCTGCGCCGCGAGGCGAAGCATGAAGCCCTGGCCTTGAAGATTAGGATTGACGGTGGGTGCATACCATATCAATTGCGCCGCAAGCGGACGGGCGTAACCCAATATCGTTATCACCGCTCGCTTGGGTACGTTTGCGAAGGATTCGCCCGCTGGAATCGCTACTCGAATTATCGCCGCATCGCGCCTGATCAACGCGTCGACAAGTTCCCCGCGTGCGGCGGGCGCCATCGTCGCGATCGCGCCGCCCCATTCGTTTGCCAGGCGCAAACCGATCAGATTGAGGTGCGCCTGGTCGGACCGGAATTTGGCCTGCGCGGTTTGAAGGTCCTTGAGCGATATATTCTGCTTCTCGGAATGAAGCAGCTTGGTGCGCGCGTATTCGGCCTGCGACGCGTCGAGCGCCGCACGGGCCGCGTTCAATTGAGCGTCGAGCGCCGCCAGCGAAGCAGGATCGAGAATGGCACCGTACGCCGTCACTTCACGCACATGCGCAATAGGCGCTAGCACCTCGGTTTTGAGCCCGCCGCGCGCCTGCTGCTCGCGGCTGAGGCTGACAATGACGTCACCGTTCGGGCTGTGCGACAGATTGGGCACGGTCGTTGTGATCTGTTCTTCCTCGTCGTCCGCGTCGCGGTGGCTCGAAACGAACAGCCAGACCAGCACGATGATCATCGTAAGCATCACGACCGCCAGCGTGACCAGTCGAGAGCGTTTAGTGTCCACTCACTTTCACCTCACTGTCGGCGGGTGGCGGAAACGTAAACGAGCTTGCGGCGCCAGGGTCGAGCGGCCGCTGCATCGAGTCCTCCAGCGTGCCGAGCGCGCTTTGCGCGCCGGCCACCGCCTCGAGCAGCGTTCGTCGTGCCGCTAGCTCCTGCAGGCGGGTTACGGCAAGTGTGATGGAGTCGCTTTCACCGACAGCCGCAGCGCGGGAGCCCTGCTCGTATCGTCGCGCCTGATAGCTCGCGGCGCTTCGTGCGGCTTCGAGCGAGGCTAACGCACCCCTGTAGTCGATGAGAGCGGAGCGCGCTTGAGCAATAATACCCGCCTGCATCGCCAGAAACTGTGCGGCGACCTTTTCGCGCCGCGCCTTCGCTACTGCGATCGGTCCTTGGTTCTGATTGAAAATGGGCAGCTCTGCCGACGGTCCCAGCTCGAAGATATTCTCCCCCCCTTCCCATGAATAACCGCCGGCCAGATTGAAGTCCGGATATTGTTTCGCGATTTCGAGCTTGAGCCCCTCATCCGCGGCAGCATATTGGTCCAGTTCGCGGCGCAAATCGATTCGGTTGAGCAGCGCCAGGCCCTGAACCGTATCGGGTGTGAGAGTTCGCTCGTCGGGCGGGCTGCCAAGCGCAGTCCACTCAAGCTTCGAGCCGGCGAGCGCCGCCACGGGCACTCCTATAGCGGCTGCCAGGGCGTTGCGATCCCCAGCCATACGCGCTTTCGCCTCGGCGGTCCTTAGGCGTGCATCTTGTAAACTGCTCAGCGCCAGGTCGAGTTCGGGCCGCGACGCCTCGCCAGCCTTGACTCGCGCAGCGACCAGAGTCGAAGTCAGTGCCAGCGCGTCCTGTTCTTGCGCCGCTAGCCTGCTGCCACGCTCATCGAGCAGATAACGCAGCAGCGCCGCGCGAATCCGGCTTCGAACCCTCCATGAGGTCTCACCTGCGGCCAGCCGCGCCGCATCGGCCAATCGCTCCGCCCGAGCGATTCGGTAACCGCGCTTTCCGGCGGTTACGATCGGCAGATCGAGAGAGAAACTGCCGAGCGCCCACGGAACAACGTTCGGAGCGCTCCGTACGTCGTACTCAGGACCAAGTCCAATTATCGGATTGGGCCTTGCTCCCGCGGTCACGACCCCAGCGTCGGCACCTCGAACTTGCGCCGCGGCCACTGCCATGTCGGGACTGAAGTAGAAGCCGGCAAGTGTAAGTGTCTCGAGATTCCAATCGCCCGGCGGACAGGCGGAAGACTGTGCTATGCCATTGGCCTTGAGGTAGGCACACAGCCCCGGATTCACGAGCGAACGGCTTTCGAATTGCTGCGCGAGTTCGGCAGGATTGAGCGGCGCGGGCTGGTAAGTGGCGCAGCCGCAGAATACGCATGCCAACAACGTGGCGACTCCCGCTATCGTCTTACGATGCACTGCACTCGCGGGCCTATGAAATCAGAAAAGCCGCAAAGCATTCACGTTGCATGTTTTAACCTCCTGCGTGCGGCCACGGCCGATCCGAGTTCGTCGAGTAGCCGCGGATCGAATCGATTCAACCGCCGCGACCAGGGCGGCCACTGCGGTACGCGGGCGAGAGCCAGGCGGTTTGGCTCAACAATGCGCGCGCCCGTTCATGCCCTACGAAATCACGCGTTACTT
>JAKAVX010000212.1 GCA_021827465.1 Deltaproteobacteria bacterium
GATCTGGTATCGATGTTGGCGATCCAGCCCCTAGACTCAAGCGTTCGCTGTGGAAAATGAGGCGCTCCCGTTAGCAGTTTGACGGGCCATTGCGGCGTTTTCGCCGTGCGTAGAGCAGCGCCCTCGTGTCCATAGGGAGAGACTAGCGGGTACATAAAGGTACCGGTACGATCGGAGTACAGCGTAGGTACTTCGCTTGACATCATGTAGCTCCGTTGATCATGGTCATAAAAGACGTAATGAAATTGAGCGACACCATGCGCGTCAATTCTCACGTGTTCTCTGTAAACCCATTTTGTTGGCTTTCCGGTATCGTAATCCAATGGGCGGATCACCGCAGAAAAATGCCTTTTACCGGCCTTCCATCGAACGACGCGACTGCCAGATTCCCGTATGAGCACGCCCTTTGGGTGTTTGTAAAACGCCTGCTGTCCAAGAGCTCCAGCTTGGGTCGGATTTATGATCAGCTGGTTGCGACCGTGAATGCGGAGATGTAGAAACTGGTCTACTTGCAGTTCCCGACCGACATCATGGGTGTCTACAATATTGAGTCCGTGTGCTACGTTGCTGTCTATAACGGCGACTACCACGGCGCCCCATGCGATATTGAACGTTATCGCGAGTCCGCCATTAGCAATGGTTACATTCTTGCGTGCCGGCGGGCGTGGAAAGCGCATGTTGTATGCAGCCGCTGGTATGCAACTCGTGAAGAAAAATCCGACGATGAGACAAACGGCGACGCCCATGTTACGGTAGCTGCGAGGTAAACGTGTCATGCCGGGTGGTCCTGTGTGTGGAATGTCAGAGCCTGGGAGGGGCCATAGGAGCTGTATAGGCGTCGGGAGAGACTCGGCATGCAAACCGTCTGGTGCGATGAGGTCATGGGGATGGCGTCGGGTATTTGTGCTTCTCGAAGTGTGAGTGGATGAGTTGTGACAGCGGTCTTGTGGGGTGAGCATCGGACTGGCGAAAAGAGCGGGGCCTGCAACGTGCTGCGACGGTTGACTGCCGTAATCACGTAAAACGCGGTAGTTGGCGAGTGGGGAGTAGCAGTGCGTTTCGTGGCTCGTCGCCATGGGGGCGTACGTCTCAAAGCGCTCGTGCGGCGCGAGGCAGAGCGCATAACCGGTGTATCAATCCCTTGGCGTTGGTCACACTCCTGCCTCGTAGCAGCACCTTATATAGACTCACCGGTGCAAGTGTGGGGTTACGGGGCGCAAGAATGTACGGGCTTGCGATCGTCGGCGGAAGCACCGACGCGGCGTCCCGCGGCGCACTCGGTGTTCGGGACTGACTGGATTTGATAACACGCGAAGTGCCGGCCGTCTGTGGGTTCCCGGGTTTCGGGACGGGGAGCGGCGGCGGCACCGTCGGCGCGGCACCAAAGCGGTGGGGCATCCGCGCAGGGCAGCGACCTTTACACGCCTCCTCGGTGAGAATGCTGTCGCCGCGCAAGGCCGGAAGCGTAACGTAGCCGAATTGTTCCATCGCGTTCGAGCCGTCTTCAGCCGTTCCGTCCTGCCAGACCAGCCGGCCGTTGTTCCAGACAGACACATTGCGGGTACTCACCGGCACGCCGGCGGTATAGGTGTCTCCTCGGGGCGCAATGACTTCGAGCGCAAAGATTCCACCGTTTGGGCTGCGCCGCCAGGCGGCTTCCACAGCTCCGTCGCCGCCTGGGATCCGTCCTTCAGCCCAGGGGAGCGCAGAAGGCGGGTGCGGAAGCACACTAAAAGTGGCAAGACCACCTGTTGTCGGTCGCACGCCGAGCACGTAGTTGCTGAGGACACCTACGACGCCGCAAGAAAAGCAGTGGGCAAGCGAGGTGTATGACCCGAATACCGGGTTGCCGTTGAGGGAAACGCCCTCCCACAGCGTTGAACCGGTACCGAGCGGGGATCTGAGCATGTAACCGTAGAGCCTGCTGAAGAGCGCCATTGCGAGATTGGTGCTTGCCTGAGTGTTTTGTTGCAGCTCACCGGCGATTTGATAGAACGTTTCGCCCGGATCGACGTATTGCTGCACTACGTTGTGGGGCTGATTGATCGTTTCAGTACCGTACCTGGTCTCCATCTGCGTGTTTAGGTACTTGATCACGCTGTGTGCGCGCCGCTTGGATGCAATACCGGCGAAGAGCGCGTCTGCATTGCCGTCTTGTGGAATTGCTGTGTCGGTCGTAGAAACCTGGTAGGCGCGGAAAGCGTTGTTCCATAGGTGAGCGTTGAACGCAGCCGCGACGCTGTGCGCCTGATGAGCGTAGATCACGGCGCGCTTACTGTCACCTTCAACCCTTGCTGCCTGCGAGGCGGCTTCCAGGGCAAGCACATAGTTCGCGTTGAAGTAGGAGCCCTCGCCGCCGAGGTCATAGCCCCACGTGCCGCCTTCCGCTGCGGGGATGCTGATCAGCCCGTCGGGCTGCAACATCCCGTGAGCCCAAGCAAGGTCGCGCTGTACGGCGGGCCACCACTTGTTGAGAAATGTCCGGTCACCGGTATATAGGTACGTGTACCACCAATCGAGTACGCCGCGAATCCCGTCGCTGCCGTAGTGGATGAGAAAACCCTTCGGGTTGGGGAAAGTCGGCGGGTTTTTGGCGCCTGGCAGATAGACTCCCGGTATCTCGCCGTCGGCAAACTGGTGGGAAGCCGCGAATGCAAACGAATTCTCCGCTGCGAACGCTTCACCTGTGCCGCTGGTCCGCCGACCTGGGTTCGACAGCAGCGCCGCCACGTCACTCAGCGGTTGGTTGCCGATCCAGTCGAGGCGATCGCGCTTGGATGCGTCGACGATCACAGTTGGGCCCCTTGCGATTTTGGCGTGGAACGTGAGCAGCCCGGGTGTTGCCGGAAATGGACGCCCGGTGTTCGGGTCGATGGTTGCCATCTCGACCGTGTATGCGCCGGCGTACCAGATCGAGTTCCACAAGCGTGAGGCGGAGAGGAACGCGCCGCGGTACCGCGCCGGATGCTTGACGCCAGGGTCCGCGGTGAAGTTGACGTGCAAATTGGAGATTGTCATCGAGCCCGGCGTGTCCAGGAAAATCATAAGGTAGCGGAATCCGCCACGCAGATCAGGGTCGGTAACCGTTCTCTGTCCTGGTAAGACCCTGAGATAATGGGTCTCGGTGCATACTCCGGTGGTGCCACAGGCTGAATCCGAAACTGAGGTCATGTACTCGTACGAGTCAGAGAACGCCAAGCCGACGGTAAGCGGCCGGCTAACTCCTGAAACGTCGAAAGACACCTTGCCGCCGACCTCGCGCCGAAAGTCGAGGATCGCAAAGGGTCGCGCATATGTGGAGGCGTCTAAGAACATGCCTTGCTTGGTCCACGCGCCCCGCGGATTGCTCACCGTCCCGCCGTAGGCGGACGCAGCCTTCGAGGCCGCACGTGGCGGGCCGATTGCCCAGATGCGCGCTATCCGAGCGCCGTCGCCGGGTTCGCTGGCGCTATTCTGGAACTCAACCTGGATCATCCGGCCGCGACCTGCGTACGGTGCTTTGGCCAAAATCGAGTGCGGAACCGCGAAAGTGTAGTGCACGATACCCTTGAACTGCGGGCCGGATTCTGAGGCTAATCCCTGCTGCAGGGCCTGAGGCACACGGTGGTATACGTACGCGCCATCGATCAGAACCCAGTAGTCCGCATTGGTGCTAGCGGCCTCTTCTACGCGAATGCGAACCAGGCCCGCAGCGGGAACATGCAAGTTCACGCTGAAGTATGCGCCCGGCTCCCCCGGCCCGGATTCCTCGACAGCCGCGCCTGCAACGCGCGCACGGGTCGCATCCGGACCTGACAGGAAATCGTGAACGGCTTCAGATGCCGACGGTCCGGAATTGCGGGGGCTCCGAGACGCGAGCACCACGGATGGGTCGAGGGAACCGGCCGTGACGAAGTCGTAGTTGGTAGCGGTGAAGTCGGCGACCGCCTTCGGTGTCACCGTGCGGGTTGCGGGAGCGAAGACGTATCGTGTCGCCTGCGACAGGCTAGGCAGGTCTAGAAGACGTGGACTATCTGTCGCGGCGTTGAAACTCACCGACCCTGTCCTTTTCGAGTTCTTTTCGGTGCGGGCGCTCGAGCCGGCTCGAATGCCGGCGCTACGTATCGTAGTCCGCGCTGTAATGCCCCTGACTCCCGCAGGAACCGCGCCCGACATGGACCTCGCAAAGCCTGTCGAGAGACCGCCGGCAGCCGTGATCGTGACGGTTGCCATACAGTATGACAAGAGCCTGACAGCGAACGAGCAGCGAACTGCGGCGGATGTAGATAAATCTAAAGTCTTTTGGGCGCGCGGCACTGTAATCGCCCTGCTGTCAACTGCGACCAACGATGACTTGAACGGCGCATGTCATTGGGGCTATTGCCATCTTCTCTTCTCTGTTGTCCACCTCAGCAGTGCGACGTTTACGTACTTGGTCTCCCGTCTTTGTGTTACCACACACTTGTATCCACGCCAGAGCGAACCCATGGAGACTTGATTTGATGGGTTGTTTGGCGTAGCTCATGCGGCTTATCAGAACGTCGCACTCGCGAGGGAGGTTTGGCTCCTCGGCGCGGCGTGGCGTTCGCGCGGGGAATCGCAATCCGTAGTTCGCTTTCATCCTGCGCATACGCCTGAATCGATGGCTCGCAGAGAGAGGGTGTCCAAGCTGGGCGTCTTTGCGTCGCCAACGGTATACAGGATTTGCGACCGCATGTAGATCCCGGCGCTGTTTTACTCGAAGGGGGGTTATTCGAAAGCGTGGACGTCGCTTGCGCTTCAATGACCGCAAAACGCGAAAAGTTGGGTTCATTACGAACGACCCGACCGGCGAACCGCTTACTGTGTGTCAGCGCTATAAGATGTGCTGGCAAGTAAAGCTCCTCGTCAAATCGATCGAGCAATTTCTGGGAATCAAAGCGGCCGTCGGGATTTTGGAGAAGGTCGTCAAGGTGCAAATATCGATCCAAATACGGATCGCCGCGTACAGCGTATTCGTGGACAGCATGAGGGAACGGCAGAAGAGGGAGTCGTGCAGGCATGGAAAACTACAGATTCTGATTCTGAGGGGGGTTCGAAAACACCGTTAAGTCAGGTGGTTACGCTCTGCCGTGCAGGCTGGGAAATGACTCGACGACGTCAACGACCAAGTTTTGAGGGTTGCGGGGGATCGAGAATGAGTGAGAATGACGCGCGGTAATTGACAATGGTCGATAATGAACGTGTATAATCGGCATTCGTGAGTTGAGCGTCAAGCCTGGCCGAACTTTAAGCGGAAAAAAGCAGGTGGCTAGTGCCGCTGCATTGGTTGGGCTCCTCCACGGTGAGCGTAAACAGCTGATTGAATTGAAAGGAGTTTTTCGAGCAGGGTCGAACGTCGGAATGTGCTTGTCAGCTGTAGGAGTTCATTGCTTTTTTCGAGATTCCCGCGGGATTTCCAAGGATTTTCCGTGCGAGAAAGTCATTGGGTTTGAAGGGGAACTGGACAGTCATCCGGGTAATCCATAGCCCGGG
>JAKAVX010000213.1 GCA_021827465.1 Deltaproteobacteria bacterium
GGCGACTGGGTGTTGTTAACACTGCTGGTGCAGTGGCTCCCGATGCTGCTCCTGATAGGCGTGTGGATATTCTTCATGCGCCAGATGCAGGTCGGCGGCGGCAAGGCGATGTCGTTCGGGAAGAGCCGCGCCAAGCTTCTCACCGAGAGCACGCACAAGGTCACGTTCGCCGACGTCGCCGGAGTGGACGAGGCGAAGGACGAACTGGAGGAGATAATCCAGTTCCTACGCGATCCGAAGCGGTTCACGCGTCTCGGCGGCAGAATCCCGAAGGGAGTTCTGCTGGTCGGGCCGCCGGGAACCGGCAAGACCCTGCTGGCCCGCGCGATCGCGGGCGAGGCGGGTGTACCGTTCTTCTCCATCTCGGGCTCGGACTTCGTCGAGATGTTCGTCGGGGTGGGTGCGTCGCGGGTGCGAGACCTGTTTGTGCAGGGCAAGAAACACGCCCCGTGTATCATTTTTATCGATGAGATCGACGCCGTCGGACGCCATCGCGGCGCAGGCCTCGGCGGCGGCCATGACGAGCGCGAGCAGACGCTCAATCAGTTGCTGGTTGAGATGGACGGTTTCGAGGCGAACGAGGGCGTAATCCTGGTCGCTGCGACCAACCGGCCCGACGTTCTCGATCCTGCCCTGCTGAGGCCCGGCCGATTTGACCGGCGCGTGGTTGTGCCGCGCCCGGACATAAAGGGGCGCGAGGGGATACTGCGCGTGCATACCCATCGCGTGCCGCTCGCCGACAATGTCGAAATGGAAAAGCTCGCGCGCTCGACGCCGGGCTTCTCGGGCGCCGATCTCGAAAACCTTGTCAACGAAGCGGCGTTGCTTGCCGCCCGGCGCAACAAGGAAAAGGTCGAGATGGTCGACTTTGAGCTGGCCAAGGACAAGGTGCTGATGGGCGCCGAGCGCCGCTCGTTGGTGATGTCGGTCGAGGAACGGCGCAACACGGCCTATCACGAGTCGGGCCACGCGCTGGTCGCGATACTGCTGCCAGGCGCCGACCCCGTCCATAAGGTAACGATAATCCCGCGCGGGATGGCGCTTGGCGTGACTCAGCAACTGCCGACCGACGATCGCCATACCTATTCGCGTGACTACCTGATGACGCGGCTTGCGATGATGTTCGGCGGGCGCGCGGCCGAAGAGCTGATCTTTGGCCACATGACTACCGGCGCCGGCGACGATATCGAGAAGGCGACCGGGCTCGCACGCAAGATGGTGTGCGAGTGGGGCATGAGCAAGGAGCTTGGCCCGATGACCTTCGGACGGCGCGAGGAGCAGGTGTTCCTCGGGCGCGACATCGGGCATCAGCGCGATTACTCCGAACATACCGCGATCGAAATCGATCGCGAGGTGCGCCGCATCGTCGAAGAATCCTATCAGCAGGCGCGAAGCCTGCTTGCCGAGAATATGAAGGCGCTCCACGCGGTCGCCGAGCGCTTGCTCGAAAAGGAAGTGCTCGACGGCCCCGAGGTGGTGGAAATCCTGAACGCGTGCCGCGAGGGGCGGGAGCTGCCGTCCGGCGGACGTCCGGTAGCCGTTGAGGCCGCACTCAAGCCGGCGCCGGCGCCTGACGCCAAGGAACCGGCCAAGCAGCCGGAGCCCGCTGCGGTCGGGCCGCTTCCGCCCAAGCCGGTCCTGGCCTGACCGAAACGGCGAAAGAGCGGAAGGGATACCCAGTTGCGGCGCTCATCTGCCGATGCTCGTGAATGAAACCTGCGGTTGCGCCCCGCCGATCGGATGAGCCGCGGCGACCCGGATCGCTCAGGCTCAAGGGCAACCTGACGATTCGCCTGCCCGCGGTGATGGGCGTCCTCAATGTAACGCCCGATTCGTTTTCCGATGGAGGCTGCTATTTCGACCGCGACCGCGCAGTCGCGCACGGGCTTGAGTTGATCCGGGCCGGCGCGGATATCATCGACGTGGGCGGCGAATCGACCCGCCCAGGGGCGCGCGAAGTTTCGGTGGACGACGAAATCGCGCGGGTGGTCCCGGTTATCGAGGCACTTGCCGCGAACGCCCGGGTTCCCGTCTCGATCGACACGCGCAAGGCGCCGGTGGCGCGGGCGGCGCTTTCGGGCGGTGCCCGAATCGTGAATGACGTAAGTGGTCTCGTCTTCGATCCGGCGATGGCTGAGATGGTGGCGGAGGCCGACGCGGGGGTGGTGATAATGCACATGCGTGGGACGCCGGAAACGATGATGCGGCTGGCGCGCTATCGTGACGTAGTCGCCGAGGTACGAGGATGGCTCAAAGCGCGTGCGGCGTGGGCCGAGAAGGCCGGAATCAGGCGCTCGCGCATAATCGTCGATCCCGGCTTGGGCTTCGCCAAGACCGCAAATCACAACCTTAAATTGCTGGTCGCCTTGCCCCGCCTCTGCGCCCTCGGCTATCCGGTATTGATAGGCGCTTCGCGCAAGAGCTTCATACGGCGAATTGCGGGAGCGGATCCCGCCGATGTGAGCTACGCAAGCGCGGCGGTAAGCGCGCTCGCGGTCGCCGCGGGAGCTTCGATCGTGCGGGTCCATGAACCGGGCGCCGCCCGCGCCGCGATCGCGATGGCGTCGGCGGTGGCCCGTCAGCGCCACCGCTAAGAGGTAGGCTGCCTTCGATGCATCATTATCTACCGGTGCTGCCGCCGCCACGATGGCAGGACGTGATCGACATCCTGATCGTCGCCTACGTGATCTACCGGACCGCTCTGTTGATTCGGGGAACGCGGACGATGCAGATGGTCGTCGGGCTGGCGATCGTCGGAATCGCGTACGTGGCGTCGCAGGTCTTCGGGCTGTTCACGCTTAACTGGCTGCTTAATAATTTTCTCGGGTCCCTGTTCGTTATCCTGGTGGTGATCTTCCAGTCGGATATCAGGCGCGCGCTCACCCGGGTGGGGGCGGGGACGTTTTTCGGCGCGCGCGCGACCACCGCCGGAATAGCCGAGGAGCTCGCAATGGCGGTGGCGTGGCTTTCGGCGCGCAGAATCGGAGCGCTTATCGTTATCGAACAGGAGGACGGCCTGAACGAGTTCGTCGAAACCGGCCGGATGCTTTACAGCCGGGTCTCGCCCGAGCTTATCGAGACGATTTTCATGCGCGGTTCGCCGCTTCATGACGGGGCGGTCATAATCAAGGGCGATCAGATACTGGCCGCCTCGTGCGTGCTGTCGCTGTCGTCGAATCCCAACGTGAGCCTTGCGCTCGGCACCCGCCATCGCGCGGCGATCGGCATGACCGAGGATACCGACGCGGTCGTGCTCGTGGTCTCCGAGGAGGACGGCACCATCTCGATTGCGCGAAACGGCCAGCTCGAACGCGGACTCGAGCCCTCGGAGCTCCTCAGCACGCTGCGGAAGCTTCCGGCATGAGCACCGTCGAGCAAACACCCGGCACGGGCAAGACTGCGGCACCGCAAAGGTCCGGGGCGGACCCCGCCGAGCGGCAGAGCCTCGCGCGCCAGTCGCCAGCGGGTGAGCTATGGCGGCGCGTGTGCGGGAATATCGGGCTCAAGATTCTTTCGCTCGTGATTGCGATTGGGCTCTGGACTTTCGTCAATGCCGGCCAGCGCAGCGCGATCGAGTCGATACAGGTGCCGGTCAGCTATCACGGCCTCGCCCGGGGGCTGGTTATCGTCAACAATCCCATCGACTTCGTGAAAATCCAGGTGATGGGGCCGCGCACGCTGCTTTCGCTGCTCGATCCCGAACGCCTCACGGTCAAACTCGACTTGTCTTCGATCGGACCCGGCCAGGCGTCGTTCAAGATCACGCCCGCGATGTTTGACGTTCCGCGCCAGACCAACGTGACCAGCGTTTCACCTTCGGAGGTGATGCTCGACGTGGACCGGATAGTCCGGCGCGACACCCCCGTGCGTCTCACGCTCGAAGGCAAAGTCGCCAAGGGTTACACGGTGCAGGCCGTCAAGGTCGAGCCCCCGGCCGTCAGGGTGATCGGACCGAGCCGCTACGTCGATCCGCTCGAAGCGATCGTGAGCAATCCGATCGACGTAACTGGCGCCGCCGCCGACGTCGATCGCACGGTCGATCTCAAGAACCCCAAGGGCCTCGGGGTTGTGCTCTCGGTCGTAAAGGTCCAGGCGAGCATCACTGTCAAGCAGAAGATCGCCGACCGCGAGTTTCGCAACGTCGAGCTTCAGGTCAAGGACAGCGGCTACAAGTACTGGATCGTGCCGAAGATCGGCACCGTTACCGTTCGCGGCCCGGAATTGCAGCTCGCGCAAGTCAACTCCGACGGCCTTCTCTACGTTGAGGCGAAAGATCTCCGTCCCGGCCTTCATTCGGTCACGGTCCAGGTCAATCTGCCCGACGGTATCAAGCTGGTGCGCCAGTCGCCCGATACGGTTAAACTCAGACTCTATCGCGAGAAGATTTCCAGGAACTGAACGGATGGGTACGCGTCGCAGGTTGTTCGGCACTGACGGGATTAGAGGCGTGGCGAACGAAGAGCCAATCACGCCGGAAACCGCGCTTAGGCTCGGGCGCGCGCTCGCCCATGTTTTCAAGGAACACGCGAGACGTCATCGCCGAATCCTGATCGGCAAGGACACCCGGCTCTCGGGCTACATGATCGAGACTGCGATCGCCTCGGGAATCTGCTCGATGGGCGTGGACGTGTGGCTGGTCGGGCCGGTTCCGACGCCCGGAATCGCGTTTCTCACCCGCAGTATGCGCGCCGAGGCTGGCGTCGTCATCTCGGCCTCACACAATCCGTTTGAGGACAACGGGATCAAGTTTTTCTCGCGCGACGGCTTCAAGCTCGACGACGATCTCGAGCAGCGAATCGAGGATCTCGTCTTCGACGACAGCGCGCTTGCCCGCGCGCGTGCAACCGCCGGCGACATCGGCAAGGCCGCGCGTATCGACGACGCGCTCGGCCGCTACCTGGTGTTCCTCAAGACCTGCGTGCAGCGCGACGTCACCTTTGACGGTCTCAAGGTCGCCGTCGATTGCGCAAACGGCGCGGCCTACCGGGTCGGGCCCGAAGCGCTCGAGGAACTCGGCGCCGAGGTCTTCGCCCTCGGCGTTGAGCCCGACGGCACCAATATCAATCTCGGATGCGGCGCGGTTCATACCGGCGCGCTTCGCGAAACCGTCGTGCGCGAGCGATGCCACGTCGGAATCGCGCTCGACGGCGACGGCGACCGCGCAATCCTGGTGGACGAGCGCGGCGAGCTGTTCGACGGCGACGACGTGATGGCGCTGGTGGCGCGGCGGATGAGCCAGGCCGGAACGCTTCACGACAACACCGTCGTCGCGACCGTCATGAGCAATTTCGGACTCGAACTTTCGCTGCGCCAGGCCGGAATCAAGCTTGTGCGCACGGAGGTCGGCGATCCCGCGGTGGTACGCGAGATGCGCGCGAATTCCTACAATCTCGGCGGCGAGCAGTCGGGCCACGTCATTTTCATGGACCATTCGACGACCGGCGACGGCCTCATCTCGGCGCTGATGGTTCTGTCGCAGATGGCGGAATCGG
>JAKAVX010000214.1 GCA_021827465.1 Deltaproteobacteria bacterium
GAAATGGCGTGCTCGAACTCACCGTGCCTATCGAGGCCGCGAAGGCGAAGGAAGTGAAAATTCGCGTCGAGCCCGGTGGTAGCGAAGCAAAGTAACCGAGTGGCGTCCGCCGGTTGCGCTGCGGGAGCGCCGACGCTGATAGAACGGACGCCGAAAATCCGCGGCCCGAGCGCGTCGCGTATATTGTTTTCGCCGCGCTCCGGCCAGGCCATGGAGTGAGGCCCATGAGAATCGAACAGGTAATGACGCGCAACGTTGTGGTGTGCAACGTTAACGACAACCTGAATCATGCCGCACAACTGATGTGGGAGAACCATTGCGGCACGGTCGCAGTGATCAGCGCCGACGGCGACGGCACGGTCGTCGGCTTCCTGACGGATCGCGACGTCTGCATGGCCGCGTACACGCAGGGAAAATCCTTGTGGGAAATCCCGGTCTCGGTCGCGATGGCGCGCAAGGTCATCTCGTGCAGGGTCGGCGACGATTTAAAACTGGCCGAATTGCTGATGCGCGAGAACCGGGTGCGGCGGCTTCCGGTGGTGGATACGTACGGCAGGCTGCAGGGGATTATCTCGATAAACGATCTGGCCACGGAAGCTGAACGCGAGCGGATGGAATCGGGCAAGGAGACTGTCAGCCTCGAGGTTGCGGAAACGCTGGCGGAAATCTGCCGGCCGCGCATCGTGCGCGAGATGACCGAGCCTCCGACCGCCATCTAAAGCGCGCTTTCTGAGAGGTTCGGCCCCCTCCCGCAACAAGAGGTCTGTAGTTGGGTCGGGATGGAACCCTACTGGGGTCGTGGCAAAGCGCGAAATAGAGCGGGGTCTTCCACGCGCGATAGTCGAAACCTATATCGCCGATATGCGTCCTCGTGGAGCAAACGGGGCGGGAGATGGGCTTCGAGATTCTCTTCTACTGGCAGCCGGTAATCTATTCGAAAAGGCCTCTGTCCAATTCCGAAAACGCGCGTCGTGCAGGAAAACGCGGCGATGTATCCCGGCTTAGACAAGCTGGCTCGGGCGACATGCGCGCGCGGTGTCTGACGAGGGTGGGGTAGGCCCGCACGACATCAGCGACATCCTGGACAAGGAGAGTTCATGCTTCTGGGACCAATGGCATATCATGGAGAAATGCGACGCCGTCGTTGCCGCGCGAATCGAAAAAGACCTGCTGCCGATTATCGCCAAAGGTGCCGAGAGCCAAACTTCACACTGAGCTGAGTGCGGGCAGCATCCTCGCGACAGTGAGGTCGTCATTCAATTGCGTGTTGATAGCCGGCAAATCCTGCCGGGCAAACCCTAAGCGCGCATGCGGTTGAGCATAGCTATGGTCCGGAAATCGCCGTCAGCGCCGTCAGCAACACAGAATAACGGCAGCAAGGCCTTCTTTCGGGCACTATATGTTGGTGTCGGAGCGGATGTTTCACCTATTTGTAGCTTCTGTCATGTTTGCTGACGGCGCTGACGGCGCTGACGCTCTTTTCGCAATCATTGGCGGATAAGCCTATCGAGACCACGCGCCTGCCTTGGTGATCCGCGCGGTCGAAATGGATCTCGACCCCGGCGGAGCGCAGAGGACCTGCCATCCGACGGAGCGCGTTGCCGAGAGTACTCGGCGCCTTGGGCCAGCGGGGCGAACGCCGGATCGCATCGCCTGCCGTCTTGTTCAAAAGGGACAAAAGCTCACTTGAAGTGCCGCTGAACCCCGCCCGAGCGATTTCACGAAGCGGCTCGCAAAGCGGCGACGCTTCGAGGGCAAGGTCGCGAGCCTCGTCACAGTTGTCTCGGT
Organism: Deltaproteobacteria bacterium; assembly: GCA_021827465.1. The sequence goes on from JAKAVX010000214.1 coordinate 1,789, forward strand.
AACCCGCCAGCGCCTCGCCCGGCTTCAGGCCGAGACCCTCTTCGCACGCACTCACCCATACCGCGAAGTCCGCCATCCGCGGCAAACGATCGAGCCTGACCCTGGGCAGATTCCTTAGCCCAGCAACAATCGCGTTGAGGAGCGCGCCCAGGATGCGTGGGCGGGCCTGCTCGAAGTCGCGCCAGAAGTGGCCCTCGTCGCGGCGCATCTCGGGCTTCATCTCTCGGAACTCGACGATCAACGCACGATCGAGAAAATCCGGACGCGCGGTGCCGAGATCGGGGATCGCATTGAGCACCAGCGGACGGGTCGCGTCGAAGACCGACTCGTCGTGATCGCTATAGAGTTCGCGGCCGCCGAAGCCACCTCCGGTCGCAAGGCGGCAGGCGGCGTCGGCGAGCTCGTCGGGCAGGTGGCTCAGATTATCGAAGCATACCAGCCATGAGTTCCTCGCCGCAGCAGTTAGATCGCGAACTTCGCGCGGTACGCCCCGAAGCGCGGCTGTGCGCGGATCGATAAGCGCGCTGATGATTCGGCACGCGGTCGACTTGCCCGCGCCCTGCTCGCCCTTTACCACCAGGATTGGGCACGGCAGGGGACGGAGAGCAGCGACGAGGAAGGCCTTGATCAGGATCCAGCCGTACTCGTCGACGTTGAGGAAGCTGCGCAGTTCGTCGAGGCTGCCGCCGCGCTCGGGTTCGGGCAGCGGCTGGGAGCCCCGGGCGCGGCGGAAGCGGGCAGGCGGACGGTCGAGCACGCGCCAGCCTTCAGGGCCTATTTCGACCGCGCGCCACGCGTGATCGCAGAGGTCGAGGTAGAGCTTCCCTTGATGCTCCGCGACCCGGAGATGGACCGGACCCTCCGCACCATCGAACAGGGCGCGCGCCTCGAACAGTTCGAGCACATTGCGGATGGCTTGAGCGCCCGGGCTTTCGCCGGTCTCGCGATAGTAGACGCGCTGGAGGAAGAGTCGGACCGCGCGCGAATCGAGCCGATGGTTCTCCCAGTGACCGTCGACCCGAATCGAAGCCCATCCGCGCTGTTCGGGGTCGTGGAAGAACTCGACTCCGGTCTCGAGCGCAAGCCTGATTAGCCGCTCCGCGCTGGAATTGGAGCCGCTGTCACTTTCGTCGATTGGGACCGACGCGCCCAGCATGTGCTCGATGAGATCGAGCTTGTCGTACTTCTCGAGAATCACGCGCCAGTGCCGCCACTGGGTGGCGTCGGCCTGCCGGACCGCCGCGAAGGAGAGCACCGTCTCGGTCGAGACCAGAAGCTCGGGGTCGTCGGCGAGCCGGGGCTCCAGTTCGCGCAGGAAGAGCAGGGCGAGTTCGGCGGCGATGCTCTTGGTCGGTTCGCCTTCGCTTCTCATGGTCTAGAGCTGGGCAGTGAACTTCTTCCACTTGCGCCGGTTGCAGCGCCGGCACAGGACCTGAAGATTCGCTTCCTCGCTACTGCCGCCCTTGCTCACCGGGATGAGGTGATCGATCTCCAAGTTGGTTGCTCTCCGGCATCGGCGACAGCGAGCGCCATCGCGGAGCAGAACCGCGGCGCGGACGCTGTCGGGAACGCGCCGATTGGCCAGACGGTCGCGCCAGTCGGCCTTTTCCAGTTCTGCGAACTCGACGAACTCGGCGAGCGCGTCTAGGTCGAGCGGCTCGGTGGCCCCCATCAGCTGCTCGAGCCTAATGGGGCTGACAGGCAGGAGATTGTCCATTTGCGCCGAGAGCAGCAGCAAGCAGATGAGATGCGCCTTGCGCGCATCGGGCAGTTGGCGGAAGCGCACGTCGTTGAGCAGGTCGTAGGGCAGCCGGATCTCCCTGCGGGTGCGCTCGAAGTGGCGAAAATTACGAAGGCCGAAGAACTGTTCCATGGGCGCTCTACTCAGGGCTGAGTTAGTCGATGAACCATCGCCATCGGGAACGCCTATTGCTCAACTCGGGGCGTGGGCGCCGTTTCCGTGATTACGTTTCAAAAGCCTGCGCTTCAGGATTTCGACCGTCTCGCGATAGGTCTTCTGGCTCATCTCGCCGAGCGCGGAAAGCCGGTAATGCGCGAGCACGCGCTCAAGCTCGGTCCCGGTCTCCTCAATCAGGTGCTTAAGCTCGGCGTTCTGCTCCGGAGTGATCAGCCGTTCGGTTCCCGACACGGAACGCGAATCGGCGCGTTCGTCTTCCGGATCGTCGCCGGTCGCGAGCAGGAAGGATTGGAGCAGGGCGTATTTGAGCGCGCCGGTCAGTGCCTTGTAGGTGGCTTTATCTCCGACATCGAGCCCCTCACCGGCGACCTTGACGGTTACCTCATCGCCGCTGTTCGCATCCGCAAAGGTGTAGGCCATGATGACGCGGGCGACTCGGGGAGTGTCGGCGCGTCCCGGCGCTTGCGGCTCATAAGCGATGCTCTCGAGCCGGGGAATCATCACCACCCCGAGCTCGGCCAGGATGTCGCCGACGGTGCCCGCGATATCGGCGGCGGTTACATAAGTGTAGTCATCAAGATGGTTATGGCCGCGCTTTCTGACGTAGCCGATGCGCCGGCGGACTTCGCCGAGTTTCTGGCGAAGTGTCATCTGTTCCGGCGCGCGGAACTCGGGCGCATCCGTTGCGGCGCCCGCTGTGCCTGCCGCCCGGTCTGAATCGGCCGCGCCGGTGAACAGTTCGCCGGTTGCGGGCGCTTCGTTCTCCGCCCCGTGCAGCTTCGCCTTGGTCGCGGAGCCTTCCGTGATCGCTGTGACCCGCCTTCCATTGAGCGACGCCCCGCGTCGCCCCTCCCGTTCGGTCTTCTTCTGAGTTTCCATTGGTTCCTCCTTGAGTGGTTTGGTCTTGTTCCTGTCGATTAGTCGGTAAGGGTTGCCCTCTTCGTCCAGGTAGAGTCCCTCGATTAAATCGATTAGGGTGACCGGGCGCCCGATCAGGGTCTGGACTTCCGCCTGCGTCATCCGCGCGATCGGCCACCAGCTCCCGAGCCCGCCCGGTTCGTCGGTCACCACGCAGAGCCAGCCGCGCACGAAGGCGAGATGCTCGCTCGCTCCCGCCCGAGGCTCGCGCTTGTCAGTGTCGGTTCGGAACGTGCGGCTGCTCATCGCGCTACGAGTCGAAGGTTGTGGGTGTTGAGCACGCAGAAGGTGCTCCCCGGGATGCTTCTGAAACCGAGTCGCCCCCAGTAACCGCGAAGCTTCCGCAACCCCGACTCGAGATCGCCGCCGAGCCCCGCGCCAAAGTCCTGCATCCATTCCGGATCTTCCCCGCACGGACCGAACTGCATCGGGTAGGGCTGCCCGACCGCGATCGTGCAGGTCGATTTCAGGGCCTCGATAACCTGCCCGGCGGCGTAAAGACCGAGGCTTCGGCCCCGGTGCGCGGGCTCGATCTCCGAGATCCCAAGGACCAGCACGTTACGGTTGTGCGGAGTCCCGCCGAGCAGTTTCCGGACGGCAGGCTTGAGTTCGCCGCTCGATTGGTGGAGCGCGAACCACACGTCGCTGAGCTCCTGAGAATGCTCGTCGTAGAGATCGAAGAGCGGGAATCTTCGAGCGCGGACCGCGCGCTCCATATCGACGATGTGCCCGCGGATCATTCCAACCATTCTGTCCGGTCCGTCCTCGGGGCGGCATTCAAGCTGGACCCGGAGGTCGCTCACGTAGATCGGAA
>JAKAVX010000215.1:0-2462 GCA_021827465.1 Deltaproteobacteria bacterium
CCTAAGCGCCGGCAGCCTCACGGTAAGGCGGGCAAGCGCCTCGTGAAGGTCGCCGTTGAAAAGTCCGCGACGAACCATCTCGCCTAGCGGCCGGCGGCTGGAAGCCACGTATCGCGCCCCGCCTTCACGCGCCTCGGCGTGCGCCCGAATCGCCCCCAGCGCCCGCGCCTGCATCGCGCGCGACAACTCATCGACATTGTCCAGGAATACCGTCTTTCCCGACCAGACGGCGTCTCCGCCCACCCCGGCGAGCATCTCCTCGGTCTCGGTCAGGGACGCTTGCGGTTCCTCGCCTTCGACCATCGAGCAGTCAACAGGAACAAAAGCTCCGCTCGCGCCACTGGCTGTGTGGATCATCCTGGCGAGCGTTTCCTTGCCGACGCCGGTTTCGCCTTCGAGCAGAATCGGATCGCGTGCCGGCGCCCGGAGCGCCGTCGCGATCCGGCGAAACGTCGCCTCGTCTCCGGTCAACATCGGCGCGTGCATGCCAAAGCACCACGAGACGACGATGCTCGCGGCATGGACGGCGCTTTCGGCGGCGAAATCCTTGCCGGCCTCGCGGTGGGCTGCGGCACCGCCGGGATGCTCGGCGCGAAGCCGTATCGGAGGCCGGCCGTGTGGCGGCCGGGACGGCCGCCCATTGTCGAAGGCAACGATCGGATCGGCCGCTTCGGCGTCGGCGGGCGACACCAACTCGAAGCCCGCGTCTCCGAGGAATGTCGCAACCTCGCGCGGCGCATCACCCTTCAAGTAAACCCGCATCAAACAAGCCCTTCATTCAGAAACTCGGGCGGGTCGCCGCGATATGTCGCACGGCGATTCCGGCTTTGCGATGGCGCCGTCTGAATTTCTGAAGTCGTCTTTCCATGTGCAAGCGCGATGCCGACGGGGAAGTGATGAAAAATGCTGGAAACGGCGCGTCAGGGATCGATCGCGGCCGGGATTTGAACAAAATCGGGACAAAATAGCGAAGACCTCACGTCTTCGCGTGCTGCGTTTTGAGACGCGCACGTCCGTGCGGGCCGCGTTCACGCGCGCCCGCGCTGGCATTTTGGCGTCGCAGGCTTTAGGAAAGATCCGTTCTCAACTCCAGGAATGAGTGAAGTCCGGTTCGGCCGTCCGGCCAAGGAGAGACTGTAATGGCTGCAAGCGAAATCTCACAACCCGTGCACGAGGTGAAGGTCGAGCGGGGACTCGCGATGCGTACGCGCGACGGCGTCACGCTCTACGCGGACGTCTATCGGCCCGACGCGCCGGGAAAATTTCCGGTGCTCGTGATGCGCACGCCGTACGACAAGAGCCAGAATATCGGGCTCACCGAAAAAGACTATTTTCCCCAGCGCGGCTACGTGCTGGTGGTGCAGGACACGCGCGGGCGCTTCAGTTCCGAGGGCGAGTTCTATCCCTTCGTCAACGAAGCCAACGACGGTTACGACGCTATCGAATGGGCGGCCGCGCTTCCGTGGTCCAACGGCGAGGTCGGAACGGTGGGACAATCCTATCTCGGGCTCGTGCAGTATCAGGCCGCGCCGACCCGTCCGCCGCATCTTAAAGTGATGTGCCCGGTGTCGGGGCCCGTCACCTATTTCGAGAACTGCATCTTCCAGCACGGCGTTTTCGAACTCGGATGGGACCTTACCTACTTCCTGTTCATGTCGCGCAACGTGCTCGAACGAAAGGGAATCTACGAGAAGGAACGCGCCGCGCTCGACGCCTACCTTGAAAATCCCGCGCTTCCCTTCTCACCTCTCACCGACAGGGCCTATCGCCATCTGCCGATTCGCGACTGGGGCGAGCGGCTGCGCGCCGGAGCGCCGTACCTCGCGGACTTTTTCGCCAACTGGAAGTACAACGGCTACTGGGCCGCGACCGACGTGCGTCCGCGATGCGCGCAGGTCAACGTACCGATGCTCCACGTGGGCTCCTGGTACGATGCCTTTCAGTACGACACGCTCGCGATGTACACGCATCTCAAACAGAACGCAGCCACCGCTGAAGCGCGCCACGGACAGCGCCTGCTGATGGGCCCGTGGGCGCATCTGCTGCCCTATGCGGTCCCGACCTCGGGCGGAACCGGCGATATCGACTTCGGCCCCGAGGCGATTATCGAGCTGCACGCGATACAGCTCAGATGGTTCGATCATTTCCTGAAGGGCGCCGAGCCGGCGATGCTCGACGAGCCGCCGGTCAGAATTTTCGTGATGGGCGAGAACCGGTGGCGCGACGAATGGGAATGGCTGCTCAAGCGCACCGTGTACACGAAGATATATCTGCGCGGCGGCGGGCGCGCCAACACGCTCTCGGGCGACGGCGCGCTTTCGCCCGAAGCGCCTGGCGGCGAACCTCACGACAATTACACGTATGACCCGGAAAATCCGGTGCCGACGCGCGGCGGCACCACGCTCGGACTTTCGCCCGGCGTCTTCGACCAGCGGGAAGTCGAGATGCGGCCCGATGTCCTC
>JAKAVX010000215.1:2472-5434 GCA_021827465.1 Deltaproteobacteria bacterium
TCTACACAGCCGCGACGCTCGGATCCGATCTCGAAGTGACCGGGCCGATCGCGATGAAGCTCTTTGCCGCATCGTCGGCGCCCGACACCGACTTCATGGCGAAGCTCGTCGACGTGCGCCCGGACGGATACGCGCACAATATCGCCGAAGGCGTGATACGCGCGCGCTTTCGCGAGTCGCTCTCCGCGCCGACTCTAATCAAGCCGGGCGAAATCTACGCGTACGACATCGAGATGTGGTCAACCAGCCACGTGTTCCGCCGCGGCCATAGGCTGCGCGTCGAAATAACTTCGAGCAACTTTCCGCGCTACGACCGAAATCCGAGTACCGGAGGCGAGCTTGGCGCCGACACCGAACTAAAACCCGCGCATCAATCCGTATTCCATAAAGCGGGTGCGGCGTCGTATATCCTGCTGCCGGTGATTCCGCGCTGACAGCGCGCATGGGACGCAAAGGATGGCCCCTACACGGGCCATCCTTCGCGCCGATAGCCCATGTCCCAGAACATCCATTCGTAGCGGCTGGTCGTAATGAAGCATCGCGCTACCGCCTCGCGTTCGGCGGGACGAAGCTTCGCCGCCGTCTCGTCGAGCGCTTGGATCACCGCCCTGACGACGCCCGCGAACTCCTCGGAGGCGTAGGTCGCGATCCATCGCTGGTAGAGCGGATCGGGCGAGCCCTTGCGTTCGAGCTCCTTGCCGACCTCCCAGTAAATCCAGTAGCACGGCAAAAGCGCGCCGAGCGCCTCATGAAAGGTCCCGCTGTAAACCGTGGCGAGCAGAAAGCTCGTGTAGGCGAGATTCGCCGGCGCGGGCGGAGTCGCAGCGACCTGTTCCGGCGAAAGCCCAAAATCCTTGAAAAAGCCCTCGTGCAGCGAGCGCTCGACCCGCAGCGCGTTCGCGGCGTGCTCGTTGAACATCACAATCCAGTCGTCGTGCGGAGCCCGCGCGGCCGCGACCGATAGCGCGCGGCCAAACTCGCGCAGATAGAGCGCGTCCTGCAGAACGTAAAACTTGAAGCTCTCGCGCGGGAGCGTGCCCTCGCCCAGCCCGCGCACGAACGGATGGCGCAGGATCTCCCGATAGATGCCGTCAATCGATTTCCAAAGTTCCACGCTGAAGGCCATTTTCGTCCGGCTCCATGCCAGTTCGCGGGGAGATACCGAAAAACTCGGCGGCGAATCGCGGTTATTTTTCGCCCGAATAGACCGCGAAGATGAGGTTGCGGTACGAGCAGGCAACCTCGCGGAATCCCGCTTCGCGAAGCCATTCGAGCTGCGCCGAGACCGTCGCGGTGCGGTCGAACTTCATCCGCTCGCGCGCCTGCCCGAGATCGCGATCGCTCACGCCGAGTTCGCGCACGCGCTCGAGCCATTTCGCGTGGCTGCGCTTTTCCATCGCCTCGGTTTCGCCGCGCACCTGGTCGGCGTTCACGAACACACCGCCCGGTTTCAGCGCCTCATGGACGCGGCGGAAAAGCGCGCGCTTGTCGCCGTCGGCAAGATGATGGATCGAGAGCGCGGAGACCACCGCGTCGTAGGCGCCGTCGAGCCTGCGATTCTCGGCGTAATCAAGTTCGACGAACCGGAAGCGCGCGCCGCCCGGACCGAGCCGCTCGCGCGCCCGCGCCAGCATCTCATCCGACACGTCGACCAGCGTGCTCCGAGCGCCGGGAAAGCTGTAAGCGATGAGCGCCGAGAGAAGCCCGGTGCCCGCGCCGAGGTCCAGCACCTCGAATTCGGCGTCGCGCTCGAACGGGATGAGTTCGATCGCCGCGCGATAGAAATCGTCGAAGCACGGCACGAGCTTTCGCCGAGCGCTGTCGTAGCTCTGCGCGCCGATATCGAACGCGCGCTTCAGACCCTTTTCCATCGCCGAGGAACCTTGCCGAACCGCAACCACGTAAGGTGCTCAGGCGACAGGATAGCGGACCGGATCAACTGAGTTCCAGCATGCAAATCGCGGTGCGGATTTCTTCGTTGTAAACAGAACGATCGTTTAGTAATAAATCCTTCGGAACGGCCGTCACTGGTCCGGGCTGCGCGAGAACGATAAGCCATTGGGAGAGCGCACCATGTCAAAGCCGGTCATCTCAGCGGATTCACATATCACCGAGCCGCCAGGCACTTACGTGGACCGATGCGATCGGAACTTCCGCGGCCGCGCGCCGCGGATGGTCCGCGACCCCAAGCTCGGCGACTTGTTCGTGGTTGACGGGATGAAGCGGCCGCTCCTGATGGGCCTGGTCGCGGCTGCCGGCAAGAGCGCCGAGCAGCTCGCGGTCGGCGGCGTCAAGTTCGACGAGATGCATCGCGGCGGATGGGATCCCGACGCGCGGCTCGCCGAACAGGAGCGCGACGGCGTCGGCGCGGAGATCCTCTACCCGACGGTCGGGATGCTGCTCTGCAACCATCCGGACTTCGACTACAAGAAGGCCTGCTTCGACGCGTACAACCTCTGGATCACTGAATACTGCTCGGCCCATCCGGACAGGCTTATCGGGCTCGGGCAGACCGCGATGCGCTCGGTGGAGGAGGGAATCTCGGATCTTCGCAAGATAAAGGAGCTCGGCCTCCGGGGCGTGATGATGCCCGGCAACCCCGCGGTCAGCGACTACGACGATCCGATCTACGATCCGTTTTACGAGGCGGCGATAGACCTCGAACTGCCGCTCAGCTTCCATATCCTGACCAGCCGGCAGGACCGCTTCGAAACGCGCGGGCCGAGGCTCAACGGCTTCCTGTCGATCATCCGCGGATGCCAGGACATCATCGGTGCGTTCATCCTTGGCGGCGTCTTCGAGCGCCATCCGAAGCTCAAGGTGGTGTGCGTCGAGGCGGACGCGGGATGGGTCCCGCATTACATGTATCGCATGGATCACGCCTACGACCGGCATCGCTACTGGCTGACCGCCGGCACGCTCTCGAAGATGCCGAGCGAGTATTTCCGCGAGAAGGACTTGC
>JAKAVX010000216.1 GCA_021827465.1 Deltaproteobacteria bacterium
GGACCGGGCGCGACGGCGCGGCTGGCCGAGACCTTTACCAACATAATCCTGCATTCACCAGCCACGACTTCGGGCCTGATGACACAGCTCGCCCAAATCATGCCTGCCGCGCGGCTGTTCGGGCTTGGGCCGAATCAGGCGGTGATGGCGGCCGGTTTCGAGAATGTCGTTGGCGGCGGCAAAGGCGCGCTGAGTCCGCAGCTCACGCGAACGTTTTTGCAACATTTAGCGATCCCTCCTCAAACCGCGAAGGCCAAGGCCGCGTGGCACGCGATGGGACTCGATCGCGAACACTTCAAAACCTTCGGCGGCTTCCTGCGCTTTCTGGCGGCCGAAGAACAAAAACTCGGCGCCAAGGGGCTTGGCCGCGAGATGTGGCCGCTCGTAGGCGGCACGCGCGGCGAGGCTTCGCTGTTCGCGCTCGGGATGCCGGGAATCGCGCAACAGTGGGAAGAGTTCAAAAAGCAAATCGCCCTTGGCGGCACGCTCGAGATGCAGCAAGCCAAGATCATGACGACGCTCAACAGCCAGCTAGCCCGGCTGAATTCAAACTTTAGCGCGATGGGGCAGGCGATCGGCGCGCCGGTGCTTGCGAATTTGCGATCAGTCGTCAGTTTCTTCGCCGATACCACAAACAGTGTCCGCGTGCTCGCGCAGGATCATCCTATGGCGGCGGGGTTGTTCGACAAGTTCACTCTGGCCGTGGGAGGACTACTCGGTGCGGATGCGGCAATTCGCGGCGCAACCGCGTTGTTTACCCTTTTGAGCAGCGGACCGCTAATCGCGGGCGTCGCCGCATTGACCGGCCCGCTGGGTCTCGTTGCGGTCGCGGCCGGAATCACCGCGATCGCGGAAGCTATCGAACACTGGCCCCAGATAAAAAAAGCGATTGATCACTACGGCTCGATGCACCGGATATACGCCGACGTGATGCACCCAGACGCGAGCAAGGCAATCTCGCGCGCGCGCTCGTCCGAGGCGCTGCGTCACGGCGGACTCCTCGTCTCGCCGTTCGGGGCTCCACATTCCGTGGGCGGATTCCCCGCGGGACATATGCCCCTGGTCGGCGGCCATGTCGAAGGCGTGCCCGGAGGTCCTCTTATTTTGCATCCGGGGCACGCGCTCCATCGGGAGACTTTTCACGTCAGTATCGGCGACATCCATGTTCACGGCGCGGGAGTCGAAGAGGCGAGCGACCGGATGGTCGAAGAGCTTACGCGCAAGCTTAGGCTGGCGCTGGTGGCGACGACGACCGGCGACGGCGTGCATGAGTCGCCCTATTTCCATTCGGGCGGCGAGGTTTCCATATGAGCACGCTCTACATGGAATACGGCGGCGATCTGGTTCTCAACCAGCACGGCGGCCTTTTGATGGCGGTGGGATGGGACGAGATACGCCAGAGGATCGAGCGGCGGCTTTTGACGAATCCGGCGATGACGCTGGATGACGGGACGCCGGTTGCCGCCGACTATTTGCAGCATCCGAGCTACGGCGTGGGTCTGCCGGAAGAGGTTGGGCGCAACTGGACGCAGGCGCAGGCGGCCAGGATTACGCAGAAGATCGCGCAGGGCGTGGTTACGGACGCGAGCGTGGACCCGACCGCCCCGCCGACGCTGCAAGTGAAAATCGCCGGGCAGCACCTGGTGCTCATCAATATCGGAATCACGCTGATCGATCAGACGCAGGGACAGATACCGATTTCCTTCACGATATGAGCGAACAGATTCACAGCCCGATCGACCGCGACGCGGAACGGCGACTACTGAAGCCCGGCAGCTTCCTTGCGCAATCCGCCGACCTGCTTGTCGCGATACGCGAGTGCCGCAAGGCGTGGACGGCCGCGGGCGCCTCGAACGCGATATGGGAAGTTTTCGCCGACGGAATCCTTCGCGACTTTCGGGCGGGAGTTTCGCTGCCCGCGATCGCCATGACCGCGCAGGCGTGGGCGGACATTTTGTGGAAAAAGGCGCGCTTGAGCGCGCAGGATCGAAAGGAGATCGAATGAGCGACATAAACGAGATTATGCAGTTCCCAAAACAGCGCGAACCGCTGTGGGCCGATACCGCCCGTATCGCGACGAGCCAGCGCGAACGCGAGCGCAATGCCGAGGCGGAATTCGAAGCCGCGCATCCCGAGGAAGCCGAGCAGACGCGCAAGCTGGTCGAAACGCTCGGCGGGGAACGCGCGTGCCTTCGCGCATGGGCGATGATTCGACAGGCGCACCAACGCCTTTGTGGCGAGCGCTGCGATCGTGTCGGCCGGGCGCTCGATATCCTGCAAGCCGCACACGTTCAAAGCGCAACGGCGAGCAACGCTTTTCGATGGCTTCAAGCGACCTTGGTACTGCTGGTCGGCGCGTCCGAACTCGACGCGCTTCGAACTGCGCCCGCAACGCCGTCTATCGAGATGCCCAAAGCGTGGGATCGAAGGAGCTAAAACCACATGACCACACTGGAGAGACTTCTCGCCGAGTACGTTGGGGCCCGAGCCGACGTCGATGCGCTCGCGGCACAGGATGCGCCACTGGTTCTGCCGGACGCGCGCACCATGACGCACGCGCAGATCCGCGATTATCTCAATAACGATTTTCGCGTCGAGATTGCGCGCCGGCGCCATCGCACGAACTCGCCGCGCTCGTTCGGGCTATGATCGCCGTAATCGTCGTCGCGCCGCTGGCCGCGGTCGTCGCTTTCGCTCTCGGGATGCGCGTCGGCGCCGTCCGCCATGCTCGCGCGCTCGCCGAGGCCACACAGGAACTCCAGGAGCAAGCAGCAGCGCTGGCCGATGAAAGTTTCGCCGTTCTCCGCCAGGCGATCCGCGATCAAGTGCTCGAAGAAATCGCAAGAGGCGAAGACGACGACGGACCGCAGTACATGCAATGAAATGAACCGAGGCATCCGAAAGAAGCGCGACGAGAAAGTGCGGCGTATCGCGCGCCGTATCATCCGCGAAACGCCCGGACTCGACGACGACGCCTTCCGGCCCGCCGTGCGTCGTCTCGCCGAAGCGCGAATCGCGGCGGAGACCATATACGAGCGGCTCCGCGACGAAGGCTTCTCCGACTTGAACGCAAACGAATGCTGGCGGCGGATGCTGCAGACCGTCTCGAAGCTTGAAGCTGATCTGAATATCACGCCGGCCGCGCGCTGGCGCGCCGTGCGGGCTCCCATCATGGACATCGCCGCAGCCTTCGCCCGCCTACAGCGCGAACACGCCGGTGAGCCTGCGTTGCCGCCCCGGGAGCGCGAATTTCTGCCGGAGCCACAATAAATATCAGCGCCGCCTCGAGCGGCGAAAAAGGAGAATCGTATGTCTTTTACGAGTAAGCGAGACTCAGGAACAATCCCAGCGCCGAAAATCCGCCCGGTCGGCGTGGCGCGAGACTCGATGAACGCTCCCGGCGATGGAACGATTGCGCGGGCTGTCAACCACGAGTTGCATCATCCGCGCAGCGCGTCCCACGCGGCCGACGCGGTGACCAACGCCGGCATCGGCGGGCCGCCGAGCGATCCCGGCTTCCGGCCGCTTCCGAAGCCTTAGCCAGAGCATTCCAACGCGGGGAGCGGTTCGGTCGCGTTCGCCCTCAAGCGGGCGCGGCTTCCCCGCGACCTTATCCCCGCGCAATAGCCGGAAAACGGCTTGGCGCACTGTCTAGGACGGGTAGATTCGTGCCTTTTCAGAAGGGACGAGCGGGACAATATCATCCGCGCAAATCCTTTGCCGTCGGCGGACGGGAGCGCGTGAGGTTGTCGGCGTGGCGTGTGACGCTGAGCGACGCTATCGAGTTGGAACTGTCGGGGCGATTCAGTTCACGGGGGCATGTCCGGCTGACGGCGATCGATTACATGCGCGCCAGCGGGCGCCCGGGGCGGTCGGTGACCTCGCTTGAGCGGATACGAGGGACGGAAGCTGTAACCCTTCCTAGAAGCGGCGAGGCGGTTGAGGCTTCCCCGCGCCAGATTTCCGCTTAGCCGCGCGCTTCCTCATTTCCGCGCTGCGCTCCTCGGGATTGAGGCCGTCCCAATACGCGCGCGCCGCGATGCTGGCGATCTCGCCGGCGCGCTTCTTCGAGACCTTGCGCTTCGAATGCCCGAGACGCCCGAGATCGCTGCGTTCTTCCGGCGTGAGCTTCGCCTGGCGCAACTTTCCGAGCGCCACGGCGGCCGGGTCTTTCTTCTTCTTGGGCGGTCGCTTCATGTGCGCCCGATAGTACAAGAGAACACGTTTAGCCGCCAAGAAACGCAGCCATAGTGCGGGAATGTGCCGCCGTGCAAATCGTGGCCGAAAGTGCTTGCATTAAATCACGCAGCAGCGCTACTAAGCATGTGAGCACGGGCCGGGACGGTTGGGATGTGCGGCCGAAGCTGGGGATAATCCCCGGCCCGATGCTCTCTCGCCCAAGGAGAAGGAAATGAGCAGAGACGAGGACTCTCCGCTGCGTTTCGCGCCGGCCGTCATTCCGAGCCCGCCCGGGCGCTCTCTGATGGACGATATCGACGAGTTCAGCCGCGCATCCGAAGTGTCCTACGCCGGGAACACTGCCGCCAGTTACGCGCTCGACCTGCTCGACATGGCGCGCACACTCTCAGCACGCGCGGGCCGCGCGTTGGCAACCGCCGAAATCACGCCCGACGTGTTGCGGTTCTACCTGCTCGACCTGATGCGCCGCGGACGCAAGGAAACAACGATCGACCGCCACCGGTCCGCGATAACGTCATTCTTCAGATTTATGGAACTTCGGCACGGCATTAAGAACAACCCGGTCGACAAGCTCGGCCGGCCGCGCTCTACCCCTTCGGAGCTGCCCGATGTCCTGACGATCGAGGAAGCGCGGATTCTCTGTGAATTCGGCGCCGGCGCAACCGACCCGCGGAGCCTCCGCGACCGCGCCATCATCGAAACCCTTTATGCGACCGGCATTCGCGTAGGCGAGCTCCGCGCGCTTCGGTGGAGCGACGTCGAACGCATCGATCGCGCCGGCGGCGTGGTCCTGGTGCGCGACGGCAAGGGCGGCAAGGACCGGATCGTTCCGATCGGCGCGTTCGCGCTCCGTGCGCTCGAGCGCTGGCGCGAATCGCGAGAGCCCGCGCCCAAGGCCGATGAACCGGTGTTTACTCCCGCCCGCGAGCGACGGCGCGCTCGAATCACTGCCCGCGCCATCGAGAAGATCATAATCAGGCAGGCGCGCGCGGCCGGAATCAAGCGAACTCTTACGCCTCACACGTTCCGCCATACCTGCGCAACCCACCTGCTCCAGCGCGGAGCCGGCGTCCGCGACGTACAAGCGATGCTCGGGCACGCCAATCTCGGCATCACAGCCCGATATGCCCGCGTGGACGGCGTATTTCTCGAGGAGCAAGCGAAGCATCACCCGCTCGCCAGAGGAGCGTGAGCCATGCCGCGCATTCGCAATCTGCCCGCCCTGCTCGAC
>JAKAVX010000217.1 GCA_021827465.1 Deltaproteobacteria bacterium
TCGGTAGCGGAAGCCAGTCGCGCCGCACGGGCATGGCGACACCTCAACGCGATGGATGTCGCCGAGCGAAAGCCGGGTCCATCCGAAGCCGCCGCCGGCAAGCGAGGTAAAGACCGCTTCGCCCTGGGCGCCATCCTTGAGCGCGACCGGCTCCTGGGTCGCCGGATCAACCAGTTCGTAAAGGCACAGATCGTCGCCAACCCAGTGCATCCCTTGGTACTCGGGCCATTCGCACGAAACGCCGAGTCCGGCGCCGACGTCGTAAAGCTTCGCGCCGTAGCTCTCCTCGATTCGCCGCCTGACCTCGGGGATTCCCGCGCCGGGCTCGCCGCCGCACATCAGGACCTTGATGCCGAGCGAGGCGATGGGCGCACCGATTATCTCGGGCGCACGCTCGATCAGATGCTCGGCGAGGGACGGCGTGCAGGTCAGGACATTGGCGCGAAAGAAACGCGCCATCTTGAGGATTCGCGCAGCTCCCGATTCGGCCCCGACCGGAATCGTCATGATGCCGATCTGGCTGCCGCAGTAGAGGCTCGCCGCGCCCGCCAGGAACATCGAGAGCGCGATCGCATGGATTACCCGGTCGCCCGATCTCACGCCCGAGCGCCATCGCGCCCTGAGCAGGTACTCGCCCCAGAAATCGTCGAGGTCGGTCTGCGTCAGGGGATAGGGCTGCGGATCGCCAGTGGTGCCCGAGGTCGCGGCCATGCAGACAAGGTCGGAGAGCGGAGCGGGCAGCGTATCGTCGAGCATGCGGTAGACGTCGTTTCCGCATTCGTCCATCAGGGCGCGATAGCTCGCCTTGGTGAAAACCGGCAGGGCGCGCGGCCAGTCGGCCAGCGTTTTGATGTCGCCGGGGCCGGCGATGCCACGTTCCTCCATCTGGCGGCGGAAGTACGGCGCGTGCTCGAAGAGCTGTCCGACCCGGGTGCGAAGCCGTTGGAGCTGGATACGGCGCATCGGCTCAGTGCCGAGAATCGTCTCCATCTCCACGTTCCAGTAAGGACGCTTGGACGTCATAAGCAAAACCTATGAAAAGCTGCGACCCGATGCGGCGCAGGCGCGGAGCTGGCAACACGAGGCGGGACGCCCCGTCTTGCGAATCTCTCCCCGTTCGAATTGGTTCTCGCCAACTACCGACAACGGCTGGTGGTCCAAACGCAATTCCAATGCCTTGAGGCCAAAGACTCGGGGCCCGTGAATTTCTGTCGCGTTTGCGGACATTTAGGCTCTTTCAGGCGCGCTCGCGGACCCGGCGTGCCGAGGGACCGTCGGCGACTGCGGATGAGTCCGAATGATGCATTCTGCAACCTATGGAAACAGGAGGTACGTTCGGAGAAGAAGGTGGTTCGCAGGATATTCGCTGACCCTGTCCGTCAAATTCAACGTTGGCGCCGTCCGGTCAAAGGGCGGCAGCCGCGCGCCGAATTGCGCAAATTGCTCGGCTTGGACTAATTACAAACCGAAAGTGCGGAGGTTCCTGCCATGGACAAACCGGCTCGAGTCAGCGTCAAACGCATCAACGAAATGAGCCTCGCGTTCCAGCAGGCTGGTGTCCTCTGGGCGGGTATCGAACTGGAACTGTTCACGAGGATCTCCGAAGGCTGCGCCACAACCGGTGACATCGCCGCCGCATTGGGAACCAAGCCCGAGGCAACGGAGCGGCTACTTGCGGCCTGTGTTGCGCTCGATCTTATCGAAAAGAGGGACGGCCGCTATTCGAACCGTCCCGATGTGGAGCGCTATCTGGTCAAAGGCAAGCCCACCTATCACGGGGATTGGGCCCTGTATCACAAGGGCGATTACGAACAATGGAAGAATCTCGCCTCTGTAATAAGGCCGCCCAAGGACTTCTACCAACGCGTCAGGGAAGACCCCAAGGTGGCGCGCCAGTTGACTACGGCGGGTTATCATTCGTCCATCTCCGCCGGACAGAAGTTCGCCCGCGAGAGCGATCTCGCAGGCGTGTCGCTGCTTCTCGATCTCGGCGGAGGCTCGGGCGTGTATTCGATCATGGCATGCCGCGAGCACCCGAAGTTGCGTGCGATTGTGTTCGACGTTCCGACCGTATGCGCAGTGACCGATGAGTTTATCGCTGAGGCCGGACTCTCCGATCGAATCAGGACGAATCCCGGCGACTACCTCGTCGGGCCATATCCTGACGGCGCCGATGCGATACTGATTTGCGGAACTCTCGAACCGCGCACTTTGGAAGAGCACAGGACCGTGCTCGGCAAAGCGTTTGAGGCGCTGGCGCCGGGCGGCACGCTGTTTTTGATCATCAATATGCTCGACGACGACGGCAAAGGACCTCTTGAAGCGGTCCTATCCAACCTCGGCCACGTATTCAGTTCCGGACCGTGGGGAGGGATCCGCGCGGCGGGCGAGATAGCGGGGATGCTTTCGGCGGCGGGCTTCATCGATATGAAGTTCAGCGATTTCGCACCCGGCACGTATCGTCGCGCGGTCGCGAAAAAACCCCGGTGAGCATATGAAACAGCCGCTCAGCGGAATGACCGTGCTCGATTTCGGCACGCTCACGCCGGGAAAGTTCTGCACGTCGCTCCTTGCCGACATGGGCGCATCGGTGCTGCGTATCGAACGACCCTCAGCCAAAGGCGGCAAGCTCTCCCACGAGGACCTCGCGCTCAACCGTGGCAAGCGCTCGCTCACGCTCGATCTTCGAACAGAAGCGAGTCGCGAAGTTGTTCTGCGGCTTGCTCGCCGATGCGACGCCATGATCGAGAGCTATCGTCCGGGCGTCGCTAAGCGGTTGGGCATCGATTATCCGAGCCTGCGCGAGCACAATCGGCGGCTGGTCTACTGTTCGCTTTCAGGATTTGGACAGACCGGCCCGATGGCTCATCTCGCCGGATTCGATTTGCAGTTCGTCGCGCGAAGCGGACTCCTCGGCGCGATCGCGGGCGGCAAGAAGGTGCCGTCGGTGCCGGGCGCCTATCTATCGGACGCGGTTTCGGGTCTGACTGCGGCGCTCGCCATATGCGCTGCGATGGTCGGAGCGAGGAAAACGGGCGAAGGATATTACGTGGACCTTGCGATGCTCGACAGCATCTTCGCGATGCTCGCGGTGTCGCATGGCGTGCTTGCCGAAGCGAAAGCCGGAGACGGCGACGCGTATGATTCGCCTTTTTACGCTATTTACGAAACCGGCGACGGCCGCTATCTGGCGCTAGGCGCGATCAGGGCTGAATCGTCGCGGGCACTATGTCGCGAACTCGGGCGTCCTGAGATGGCTGAAGCCGGGTTCGACACGCCCGAGAAGCATGCAGCGCTGACGGCTTTTCTGGGCGAAGCGTTCAAAAGCGCACCCGCAAGCGAGTGGATGTCGAGGCTCGCTACGTTGGATATCGAAGCCGCGTTGGTCAATTCACCGCGTGAGGCATTCGACGATCCGCAGCTTGTGGCGCGGGCGATGGCGCCGCGCGAATTTGCTCCGGAAATCGGATACTTCCGGAGGATCGCAACGCCGGTGCGCTTTTCCGCGGAGTCTGCGGAGCCCCCGCCCGCGCCGCGGATAGGCGAGCATTCAGACGAAGTGCTTCGCGAACTCGGCTACTCGGAAGCGGACATCGCGCGTCTGCGGGAACAGGGCGTGATCTAGCGCCCTGTACCGCAAATGACTTAAAGCCGCCGTCAATGGCATGAGGTTCTTCGCTTCGGCAGCTTACGCTCAGAATGACAAGAAAGAGCGGGCGCTTCTGTCATTCTGAGCGGAGCGAAGAATCTCATTCCACAGCTCTCCAGTCGGAAACGTATTTACGGGACACACTCCACTAGGCGCGCCTGGCGCCGATTCAGGGTTTCGACGCCACCGCCCAGCCCAACGACCCTTCGAGGAATTCCTCGACCTTGAGCAGGCGAAATCCCGCCGATTCCAGATATTCCTTGAAATCCGCTGCGCTGTGCACGACGCCATTGCCGGGCTGAAACGCCTGCGCGAGCGACAGGAACGCGGCTACCGGTGGACCCGTTCTTTCGCTATTGAGCATGTAGTCGCAGATGATCATCGCGCCGCCGCTCGGCAGGATGTCGTATGCTTTCTTGACGACGCGATGGGCGGTGGCCGGATCGTAGGCGTGGATGTTCCCGCACAGCAGCGCCACGTCCGGTCCTGAAGGAAACGGGTCTGCGGTAAAATCGCATCCTACCGTGCGGATGCGCGAAGCGAAGCCTTCCTTTTCGATAAACTCCCGGGCGACGACACATATGTTGGGGAAATCGAGCACCGTTACCGTGAGTTGCGGATAGCGCCGGCAAGCTTCGATCGAGTAGACGGCCGATCCGCCGCCGATATCCAGGAGATGGCGGTACGGGGAAAAATCGAACCTGCGCGCCAGCACGCGCGCGGTCCCTTGCGAGCCCGTGTAACCGGCTTCGGTGAGCGCGCGCGCTTCCTTCGGGTCGTTCGCGGTGTCGTAGTACCTGCCCCTTCCGGCCCGGTCTCCGCCCTTCAGAAAGTCGGCGACTTTGCCCCACAAGGGATACGAGCCTTTTGCAAAGTGCAGCAGGTAGTCGCCGAAGTAGGTCGGCTTGCCGCGCACCAGAAAACGATCCACATCGGCGGCGTTCGAGACCATCGCGCCGTCCCGTGTCACGAGATCGATCGCGGCGCATGCGGTGATCAGCTTCTCGGCGCGCTCCCTGGGTATCCCGAGCCGCGACGCAATCTCATCGAGCGATCGCGGCCCTTCGCTCAATGCGTCAAAGAGCCGAACCTCGAGCGCGGCCAGGAGCGTGCCCGCGGACATGAACCCGAGGCCCATGTCATTGAGCCGGCGCGTTGTCAGTTTTTTCCCGTCAGCTTCTCCGGCCATAGGTTTGAGACCCTATCCCTCTTTCGGAATTTTTGGTAACGCAAAGTCTGCGACACGCGATCGGCCCCGGGCTATCCAAAACGCGACTCGTCAACCGCAGCACAGCCGAGGACTATGACGCCACCAAACTCCGCAAGCCGTACCGTAATCAATGCGTCCCACTGGGGTGTCTTTTACGCCCGCGTCGAGGGAGGCCGCCTGGTGGAAACGCGCCCGTTCCTCGAACGGATGCCCGCTGCGGCGGCGGAGATGATTCGGGCGATTCCGTCGTGGCTGTATTCGGAAAATCGGGTCAAGTATCCGATGGTTCGCTCGGGCTATCTGAAGAAAGGCCCGGCCTCCGACCGCAGCGAACGGGGCCGCGGCGATTTCGTCAGGGTTGGATGGGACGAGGCGCTCGGGCTCGTCGCCGCGGAACTCAATCGCGTGAAGGACGAGTACGGCGCGCAAGCAATTTACGATGGAAGCTACGGATGGGCCAGCGTCGGCAAGCTGCATGACGCTCCCGCCCTGCTGAAGCGGATGCTCTCGATGCACGGGCCGGTCACGAGCTACACGGGCGATTACAGCACCGGCGCCGCGCAAGTCAT
>JAKAVX010000218.1 GCA_021827465.1 Deltaproteobacteria bacterium
CGCACGGGCCGCCGGAAAATTCGTGCGAGGTGCATAAAGGTGCCGAGCTTCGCTTTGCGCAACGGGTTCACGGGAATCGTCGGGGCGCTGATCGCCTTAATTCTTGGGGTGACGGCGTTTGTCAAGATGCCGCTGAGCGGGTTCCCAAATCCGAAGATCCCGGCGGTCGTGGTCCTTGAGACCATCAACCGCCATTTGGCCAAAGGCAAGGAGCCAGCAGTTGCCGCCAAAGAGGGTGCCGCGGGAGTTGCATTGCCTGTGCTCGCTTCGACCATCACGACAACAATCGTCTTCTTTCGGGTGATGTTCCTGTTCGGCGTTGCCAAAGACCTGTTCGGCGCACTGGTGTTGGCCTTTGTGCTCGCAATGCTGACGTCGTATGTGGTCGCGATGACGGTGATCCGCACTTATTGCGCTCGCTTTCTTGTCCAGGAAGAAGCGCGAGCGCTTGAGGACGCCGTAGCGGCGATGCAGCGCTCCTTTTCGAGCTTCGGTTTCGGACTCGCGACGGTCGGAAACGTCGAGTCAAACCCAAGACTGCCGGACGATTTCGCTAGCCAACGATGTTGTGAGGGCCACGCGCTTCGACCCGCAACGGTGGCGGGCTTGATCCCGGTCGCGCGTGAAATCGGCACCGGCTCAGAAGCTTTCGCGCCACTCGCGCGTGCCGCAGGAGACGCTTTGACCGTTTCGATCATTTTCACTCTTTTATTGTTCCCGTGCGTGTACGAGTTGTTCTATTTCGGGAGGGCAATACAGTGAGCCGTTTTCGAAAGTACCTGCTGATCGCCACCGTTCTGATATCAGCGATCGGATGTCATTACACTAGTGAATCCCCGGCCGTCTCCGCCAAGCCGGCGGTGACCAGATCTGACTTGCGGTCGGTTCCCGTGATTCATCCGCAGCGCAAGACTGTCGTCCGATCGATCGACTTACCGGGCGATCTTGTAGGCTTTTATGAGGCCGCGCTGCATTCGAAGGTGACCGGATATCTGGTCAAGATGAACGTTGATAAGGGCGACTGGGTGAAAAAGGGGCAGGTTCTTGCTGTAATCGAGGTTCCCGAACTTCAGCAAAATCTTCAACGCGCAGAAGCCAACCGCGACATCACCAAGATAACTTGGCAGCGTCTGGACCGAGTGCGAAAAACTGATCCGCGCCTGGTCGCGAAAGAAACCGTCGATATCGCATACGCCAAGTACATGGAAGCGATGGCGGAGGTTGGCTCGCTCGAGACGATGGTCTCATACACCGAGATCATCGCTCCATTTGACGGCGTGATTACCGGCCGCTTCGCCGATCCCGGCGCCCTGATCCGCGCCGGAGGCGGAGACTTCGGTTTCTCAGGCACGGGTGCTGCGGTTAGTTCAGGCGCAATGGAAGGGGCCGGCGGACATTTGACGGGCGGTGGTCCGCTGCTTACGGAGGCTCGCATCGACCCGTTGCGCATCTACATCTACGTCCCCGAGCGTGAGACCTCGCAGATTAAGATCGGGATGCCCGCGACGCTTACACTGCGCGCATTCCCAGGCAAAAAGTTCCACGCAACGGTGACCCGATTTGCATCATCGCTGGACCTCGCGACACGCACGATGCTCACCGAGATCGACATCCCCAATCACGATCACAAGCTTTACCCGCGCATGTACGCCAACGTAACGCTGACTCTCGTGCAGCATCCTAACGCGCTTGAGGTTCCGGTTACGGCGGTGTCCGGACTGGGTCAGCCGGCTTCGTACATCTACACTGTCAAACACGGCAAACTGTACAAAACCACGGTGACCACGGGGCTGACCGATGGTACCAACGTCGAGATCACCTCGGGTCTTTCCGAGAGCGACGCAGTTGTAGCTCACATGAGTCCGTCGCTCGAGGCCGGTGAACCAGTGCGAGTTCTTGCGCAGGCCACTGAGAGTGAAACCACTGCCGAGCAGGGAGATTAAATGATGCGTTGCCGGCTTTCCGGAACCAAATATCTTAAGTTGTCGATAGCGTTGTTCGTCGTTGGAGTCGCAGGCGGTGTGTGCGCACGAGCGTATGCTCAGCAAATTATGATCCAGCCGAACTCGGACCTGACGCTGGAACAGGCAACCAAAATCGCGCTCAAACTGCATCCGCTGCGTATGGAATCCGAGTCAAACGTCACGGCCGCGCAGGCCGGCGTCGGCGTCGCGCAATCGAACATGCTTCCTCAGGCTTATGGCCTCGCCGACTATCTCCGCACCACGGAAAACGGCATCGGAAACACCAGCTATTTCTCGTTCGACATGCTCCCCCGCTTCACGGGACGCAACCACAACCTGACCAGCAACGATTTTTCCCAGAGTACCGAGTCTCAGAACAATTTTTTGGGCGGCCTTTCCGTCTCGCAGTTCCTGTTCGACTTCGGACGCGTGCGCGGCTTTATCGATGAGCGCCGCGCCGACCTCGACGCGGAAAAGGCTAAGCTCAAGCTCACTGACTTGAATCTGATTTTTACGGTAGCGCAGCGCTATTATGCTCTGCTCGCTGCCGAGGAGGAGATCAAGGTTTACGACCAGGCAATTCACGAGCGCAGCGAAGAACTAAACCAGGCAACCGTTCTCGCAAAGGCCAATCTACGCTCGCAGATCGACGTGTCGATTACACAAGCCGATCTTTCGCGCGCCGAGATGGAACGCGTGAAGGCCGTAAATGTCCGTGACGACGCAAAAGTCGCTCTCGATGCCGCGATGGGGATGGCCGGCACAGCGCCGCCCTACCATGCCGTCGGTACGTTGACCTATTCGCCGGTCACCGAAAAGCTGCCGGCATTGCTTGCGCGCGCATTTCAGCTTCGCCCCGATCTGAAGGCGCTGGTTGACGAGGCCCGCGCCGCAGGCGCCCAAGTTGACCAGTTCAAGAGCGATTTTCTACCAACCGGAACCGCCCAATTCGGATATGCCGCGATGGGCACCGGAGTTCCAGCCGCCAACAACATGTACGTCGGCCTGATGATCACCTGGCCATTGTTCAACGGCTTCCGCACCGAAGATTCGATCGCGCAAGCTCGTGCGCGCGAACATGCCATCGGCTATGCCTTCGAGGACGTGCGTCAGCGCGTAATCGAACAGGTTCATACTTCGCTGCTGAACTGGCAAGCCTCGGTAGTAGTAATCGAGAAGGCCGAGGAGACCCTCGCCGCTTCGCGCGAGGAATTGACTCTGGCCACACAGCGTTATCGTCACGGACTGGCTTCGATAATTGAACTCGATGTCGCCGAACGGCGATTCACTGCCGACTCAGCAGCCTACGTAACCGCGCTGTACGATTATTCCGTCGCACATGCGGAGGTTCAGCGGTCCACTGCCGAGTCGATTGCCGACCTCCCATAAAGTCCGAGGTCCGCTCGCATACTGCCTACCAAGTACCTGGCCGCCCGGGCGGAAGAAATTTGCTTCCACCCGGGTGACTTCTTGGATTCGATCCGCTTACGCCGGACCTACGCGTTCCGAACGGCCGGCGCTCCGATCTTTCTCGGCGGTGTCGCCAAAGTTCATACTTGGCCCGAACTCCTCCGCCGACCGACCGATTAAGGATTGTCATAGTACTGAGCTTAAGAAAGGGCCACAGACGCCGGCGACGGTCTCGCTCCGGCGTCTGTGGCTACAAGCCCGGCTCCCACGCGCACTTCGCGGGAACCGACTCGGGGGGCGATTTCATTTTCCTGCGCTGTTATCTAGTGTCCCCATCACTCCCTCTTGGGTTATACGCGACCTTGCGAAATACATTACTCCGCGGTAGAAACTGATCTGGTTGTCAGCAACCGCTCGCGAAGGTCACTCCCGATACTACAAGCTCAAGACCTGAGGGAGATGCTTGTAGTTCGAGGATTCCCGCCATGAAAAGCGTGGGACCATTAGTCATACCCGTCGCCCTTCTCTTCGCGGCTTGCGCCGCCACGACTCTATCTCCTCGCGCAGCGAGCGTCCCGCCAACGACTCAGTTCGATACCGCCACGCCATCGGGCCGCCAAGCGCTCATCGCTCAGCTCAAGCAAGCCGAGCTCGCCGACAAAATGGACTCCATGTCCTGGACCGATTCGAACGCGAGCCTCGACATTGCCTGGCACCAAAAGCAGGAAGAAGTTCAGAATGTGATCGCGCGCCTCGAGAGCGGGGAGCGGGTGCCAAACGAGGAAATCCGCCGCGCGCTCGACAACTCGCTCCCCCATCGACTCGGCGGTTATCCGAACTGATCCGCTTCACCGCCTGTGCCACCTTCCCAACAACGTGTGCCGTCTCACTAACCCGCTAGCGTATGGTATACGTCGCGCGCCGCTAAACTATTTGACCCGTGCGGCTTTAACGATAACGTTGTTTGGGTTCGTTTCAAAAACGAAATGCACCGGATCCTTCTTTCCCGCATAAATAACCAGCATCCCGCCCGTTTCCACTAACTGCTCAGAAAACGTAGGCGTGCCGAACTCCTTCTCCGCTTCGCCGATGGTCTTTCCGATCCAGTACTTCCGGCTCGTATGAATCGGAGCGCTCTGACTTTCCGCGGATCTCGCCGCTCCTGCGCAAGCCAGCATGAAGAATAGCAGGAATATACCGAGCCTCCGCACGTATCGCCCGCGCGTCCAACACTTGCCCGGCCTGTTTCGAGGATCTAAATTTGCCAACACTGAGTGAAGTCGACTCATCGCATTATATCCTGTGTTTTGCCGTACCGTCAGTTGTCTGCCGCCGCGGTTACAATTCTTCCGTTAGGTCCTGTCTCAAAGACGTAATGAGGGAAACCGGGCCGCGAGTAGATAACCAAATCGCCAGTCGTTTCCTGTAGCGGTTCTATGCTGGTTGGCTGCCCAAGTGCACTTATGAGATCGGGAAGCCGCTTTCCAATCCATTTTTGAGGACCTTCTTGCGCCTCGGCATAGGCCGAATGCGGCGGAGGCGGTTCCATCGACCATGGCGTCACAACGCTGCATCCCCACAGCATTCCCGCGATGAGCGTAACCGCCAGCTTCACGGCAGGAACTCCACGGCACTCGACCGATCTGGTCCTTATGCGGTTAACTTTCATTATTGACTCCTTGATTTAGAACACGAATTCCGCGTTGAGCATGAACATATGAGTATCGCGCGTGACCACGTCGGGGATCGATGAACCAGTGAACTTCGGTGGCGCGACCCAGTTGAACTGCTTCGCGTACGACACCGGCATGTTGTATTGGCTGTGGTAAAACAAGGTATTTTGAGTGTCGATCGCAAAGCGCAGGTACTCGTTCCACTGGTACGCAATACCCAAGACGACTCGCTGGTAGTCAAATGGATCGTTCTTCACCTGAGTGTTGGGATTCCATTGCTCCAGCCATCCAAATAATGTGTACCGTGTCTGCGGGATGTGGTAGTGCCCGAAGAAATTGAAGCCTTGCTGATAACTGCGGCCATTGTTAAGCAGAGCGTCG
>JAKAVX010000219.1 GCA_021827465.1 Deltaproteobacteria bacterium
TCCCGATCCCATCCACCGCCCCGCGCATTACTCCCTATCGCCAGATGGTAGCGCTCGACAAGGGCGACGCTGAAATCGTAACTGCGCAGAATCGCCATATATTCCTGCGCCCGATTGCCTCCGCCGCCCAATCCCCCGCTCAGGACGGCCATCTCGCCGCTCTGAATTTCGCCGGAAAGCGACTGGCCGAACGCGCTTAGCTGTGCGCCTGGTTGCGCCACCGGCCTTATGACTGCCTCGGCCCTGTAGTAGGGGGTAACAACGAATGCCGCAACTACCAACGTGAGGACTGCAACGCTTGCGCAAAGCGCCGCAATGATGCGCCATCGCGCCTTCAGCAAAAGCCAGTATGCGAAGAGGTCCCGCGGCTCGCGCAGCAACAACAATTTGGATGGAGCGCGGATCGGCGCGGCGTCGGATGTCTCGTCCGCGCAATTATGATCGTTGGCGTTGGCCTGGTACGAAACGCTCAAATCCACGTTCGCCCCTTTGGTCTCAGTCGCGCTTGGCAAAGGCCTGCTCCGGGAAGGCAGGCCGGGTTCTTCGCCTTGAAAGATCCCCTGTGCAGCTCAGTGGATATATTGAGGCGTCAGCGATCGCAAGGCAGTTTCGGGGATGTGCGCAAAAGCGATAGAGGCAAGTGGAAAGTAATATGTATGAGCCAAGGAAGCCTGCATTTGCGCTGAGAACCTCACTTTGTCCCTCAATAACGGCCATCTGGCGAAGCGCGATGCTCGCGCCAATTCGCGAGCGTTCATTGCCAAAACGCGGACGGGGAACGGATTGCTCCGTTCCCCGTCGTTTCACACTCTTTGCTCTCCCAGGTCCTCGGCTTTTTCCGCCGAAACCCGCTCTTCTGTCAACCGCTCAGCGCCGCACCAGGTCTCTCCTTCAGCAAGGAACGGCGCTCAAGAACGATGTAGCCTTCGCCCAGATCCTTGACCGGTGCGAACTTCACCCGCAGATACGAACGAAGCGGTCCCAGATGGTCCCCGCGTAGCGGCGGATCATGCGGATCGAGACTCTTTGACCACAGAACAAACTTAACGCGTTTCGCCGCGAGTGCTTCGATCAGTGCCCGTACCTGCTCGGGCCGCGTGTATCCGTTTGCCGTCACGTATGGAATTTGGGCAGGATTACGCAAGCCAAGCCCAAAGTACATGTCCGAGTAAACTGCCTCGAAGAAAAACTCCCACGGCCGCGTATGATTGGCGACCCACGTGTACCTCGCGTAATCCTTCCGTTTGAGCAATGCGGTTCGGCCGAGCGGCGTATTCAGAATCCCGTGCCATCGCGTTTGCGTATGCACCATCGCTCCGACCATCGCCATCCCCATGGCCGTCGCGGCGGCTTTCAGCCACACATCACGCGCCCGCAGTTGTTCCAACAACCACACACTCAGGATAAAGGCCGGCAGTGACGCTTCGCATAACCTGACGAATTCCGGCGCATAAATGACGCTACCATACAATGCAAGTCCCGCCGTTGTTACTAGGGCAAGCCGCTCGCAGTTGTCCCCTTCCATCGCAAGGCGTCTACGCCACCACGAGATCATGAGCACCATCAGGTAGACGGCCGGAATAAGCAGGAAGATAGCGAAGAGAAACAATGCCCGTGGCACATCATACCAGTGCGCCAGCGGCGGCAGGACCTTTAGCAGACCCGACCAGGTGTTGTACACAGTGTCTTGCCGATAGTACTTCATCGGAAAAACAACGCAGTACGCGATGAATCTTCCCAGCCCTAT
The DNA here is from genome assembly GCA_021827465.1 of Deltaproteobacteria bacterium. The sequence goes on from JAKAVX010000219.1 coordinate 1,748, forward strand.
CTCGCCCACGAAATATGCGTTGACGCCCAGTACCACCGTGACAAACGCGCCGAGCAGCGTTGCGGCGCGCCCAGCAATAGCTGGGACGCCGCTCCCCCGAAGCCATCCTTCCCACGCAAGAAAGGCCGCGAAGACTCCCGCAGCCACCGCTCCACGACTTTGTGTAAAGCACGCCGCTAGTCCCAGAAGGAAACCCGCGCACGCCACCCGTCCAAGGGTTCGCTTGTCGATTAGCGTCGCCGTGGCCGCAAGGACGAGGAGCACACTGTACTTGTGATGGGTCGCGTCGAGCGCAAAATGAAACGCGTATATGAAAAGCAGACTTGGCAGATACGCGTGCCAGCCTTCAAGGACGCGCCGCGATATCACCATTCCCAGCCACGCAATTAACACCGCCAGCGCGATCAGCGCACCATTCGGAATCCATGCCCGAATTCCGAACATCTTGAACAGCGCGAAGTAAAATAACTCGGTCCCAGGTAGGGTGTACTGGAAAAACTCCTTGTAAATGGCCTGCCCGTGAACCATCCGAAGCGCGTTGTCCAAGTTGATTGACTGGTCGTTTGCTATCGAGATAGGAACCGCCAGCAAGACAAAGACTTCGAGGTAAATGAAAATCGCCGTGCCCACCAGCAACCAGAACCCTGGCCTGTCCATCGCGAGAAGAGAACGCCATTCTCCGGCCCGCCCACGCTCCGCCTCGATCCCTTCCGAAACGATTGGTGGGTGGGACGCACGTCCCCGCGCCGCCGCCTCCGCACTCAGGCGCACGGCCACCGATCGAAAATGGATCTCTCGCATCTGTCGTCTTAAACGGGCTCTTGGGCCCCTAGCCAGTTGTTTTGGCTGATTCGCACCGGTTGAAACCCACGTGTGAGAAGTGTAAAGGTTTCCGGCCGATGCAGCAGCTAGTCAATGACGCTCGACCGGGGCATCTCCCGGACTCAAGCCATGCGAGTCACGGTCCGTCCTGGCGCCATGGATTGCTCCTCGCTCTCATTGTCATTCTGACGCCAATATACTCTGTTATGTACACGGACATTCATGTCTTTCCGAGCGCGGAAACTCCGGACGCGTACGGCGAGCAGTCCGTTCCTCCGGACGCGCTGGTCTACCTCGACATGTACAATCGCAAGCCGGCTCCCGCTCCGTACCGGTATCGCGTCCTTACAGTGTCTCTGGCGCGGCTTTTGCCCGACATCCCGCCTTCCCTCTTTTCCCAATTGCGGAAGGTGACACCCAGATGGCAGGCGAAAGTACACTTCGGAATCGTCAATTCTGCATTTCTTTGCGCCACGGCCATTACGTTGTTTTACTACCTCGCCGTGTTGGAATTTACATTCATCGAGTCATTGCTCGGAGTGGTGCTGTTTTTAGGCTTGAAGCCAGTGGTAGAAACGGCGGCCCTGCCGCTTGTGGACGCGTCGGCGTATTTCTTTCTGGTGCTGGGCTTCCTTGCCATCGCACAGCGTACCGCCTGGTTGCTGGCGGTGACACTTCTCGTGGGCGCCTTCGCCAAGGAGACAGTATTTCTGCTGGCAGTACCTCTCGTACTCGCATCGTGCTCGTGGCGTGATCGTGTTCGGATGACAGCCGCATTCGTTCCCGCCGCCGTGATTTACGGAACGTTTCGGATCCTGCTGGCGTATGCGTACCGGCGGCCTGGACTCGGCCTGGAGTTCGCATGGGAACCGCTCGAGATGGCCGCCTCGCTGTTTCGTTTCAACTGCTTCCTCGATCTGGCGAGTTCCTTCAGTTCCCTTTGGATCCTTGCCTTCGCCGGTCTCGTATGGTCCGACGCGCCCAAGGACGTAAAGCGCGGGCTTTGGTTCGCAGCGGTCATCCTCGCCCTCATCCTCGTTTCGGGAAGCAACCTGGGGCGAATTCTGGTCCTGGCATTTCCGGTAGTCATCCCTCTCGCACTTTTCGGCCTGCGGTTTGTCGCCCAGAGGTTTGGAATCGACTATCCCGGCAGACTGTCCGCAGCCGGCGCGGGGAGCGAGTGAACGCTCGCGTGCGTAAAGTGGAAAAATTTCCGGTACATCACCCGCCCTGCCACACCGACCCATCTTGCAAATGGATTGCGTGATCCCCCGTCGGAATATCGGCACGGCAGGCCGGATGAGCAAATGCACCTAGACGAAAACCAGGGCTGCGGCGAGCCTGACTTGCACCGCAACCGGACCTGCGATCCGTGCTGTTTTCGTAAACGGCCGAGAGCCCGATTCTTTCGCGCCGGCCTGCTGGCGTACCTGAACGCGAACCTCCATTGCGTGAAGTCAGGATCCCATCTTTATGGCTGCTGCGCGGAGACTCCGTTAGTCAGCCTGCACACCGCGATAAGCCCGTCGCCAAGTTCCGGCCGAAGCCTGAACGCAATTTGATCAATCAGCCACAAGATACGCTCCTGGCCGCGATTGCACAGGTATTCACGCCCTGAATAGTAACTCAATTCCTCGATCCGGTAGCCGCATCTGCCGAGTAATTGGCGGAGCGTACCTGGCGAATAATAACCGACATGATCGGGATGCACTCGCTCGCGTCCCGTAAGCATCGTGTAAACGAATCGATAGGCACAGTGTGCGCTCGGGGTGGTAAGGACAAGCTGCGCGGACGGGCTCCTGAGCAGCGGGCGTAGGCTTCGAAGGAAAGTTCCCGCGTCGGAAACGTGCTCGAGAATCTCGCCCGCGAGTACAATCTCGAAGCGTTTTTCAGCGAGCCGGGAATCGGAGGCAAGGCTCTCGCTGCTCCCGGTCAGGAGATTTCGATATCCGAAGCGTTCCAGCAGTGAGATCGCACCCGTCGACTGATCGACTCCGTGACACTCCGCGGCGACTACTTCCACGAGCCCGTGCAGCAGTGTCGCGTCTCGAAGCTTCGTTTCGGTGAACGGCTCATCGGCGCACCCCAGGTGCAGAACCCGCTTGCCCCGGCACAGTTTCACTATGCGCGCCGCCCTGTCGCTCAGACGGCCTTGCGCGACGCTTGCACGAAACAGCGCCCGGCTCCGATTCGCTGCATCCGAATTTGCACTCGACCGCGCATCCGCAAAACTCGTGACCATGTTCTGGTTCTTTCCCAACTCAGACGCCCGTGTCACTCGCGCGACGCAGTGCCGATTTCAATCTGGTGCGCAGCCGAACTCGCGTTCTAAGTCGGTCAATCATCCGTGGTACCGGGCTGAACCCTAACGCTAGACGCCAGCGGAGGTCGAGCAGCGAGTCGCCCGCCTGAACGCTCGCTCTGCCGAGCGCGTTCGGATCGGTCTTGAGCGTGTTTAGCTCTTCATCACAGGTGTAAGCGAGTTCGAATGAGCGGGCGACCCGCTCGCGCACGGCATCATTGTACCGGCCGTACGGATAAGCGATCGAAACCGGCCGTTTACCGAGCAGACGACTTAAATCCCTGGCACTTCCTTCTATCTCATCGTCGAGTCGTTGCGGGGTTACGGCGGTGAGGTCGGGATGGGTTCGCGTATGCGATCCGAATTCGATCCCCCGCGCCGCCCACGATTGAATCTGTTCGGCAGCCATCAGTGGATGCGGCGCGGAACCTGCCGCCTGATCCCATAGATTGGCGCCGCCAATATTTCCAGTGACGACGTATACGGCTGCGCCGAAGCCTTCGCGCTCAAGCACCGGCAGAGCGTATTGCGCAAGATCCGCGTATCCGTCGTCG
>JAKAVX010000220.1 GCA_021827465.1 Deltaproteobacteria bacterium
GCAGGCGCGCACGCTAATCGAGACCTATGCCAAGGCGCCGACCGCCGATCCGGCGCAAGCCCAGGCGGTGCAAGAGGCGCTCGCGTCATTCTCGCCGGCCGCCGCGAAAACCTCGCTCGATAAATTGCTGAAACGGGATGTTCCCGGGCTCGACCATGCCGCTTTCGTCGCAATGATAGAACGGATCTTCAACGACGAGACCGGAACCAAGGCTCCGACCGTGCAAGTTGGCGCTTCGCTGGTCAGCGTCGAGGACAGCGGCGCGCCGAGCGGCCTCAAGACCCAGGTTGACGCCTACGCGCGCGCGCTCGGACAGAGCGCCCGGCTGATGAGCCTGCGATGCGGCTGCGAGGCAACGGCCGTCCTGGTAAGTCAGGAGGCCGGGCAACCGCTGCTGAAAGCGCGCTTCCAACCCTCTTTCAAGCGGGCCGAGGTCGGGCTACCCTAGGAGGCTCGTTCAAAGCCGAGAGACTTGACCAATGAGACACTGTGCCATCTGCGGAAAACATAACTCGACCGGCAACAACGTCAGCCACGCCAACAACAAGACCAAGCGGCGATGGCAGCCGAACCTGCAGGAAGTCCGCGCCTCTATCGACGGCGGCGTGAAGCGACTCCTGGTCTGCACGCGATGCCTTAGAAGCGGCAAAGTGAAGAAGGTCGCCTGACGCCGGCGCACCCGCGCATCCCCGGTACCGGCGCGCGCGCCCGTCGGATTTCGCGCGTGATTTCCGCCCGCTTCTAGAGCAACGCCGTGAGCTTCTCCGGAGGGCGGGCGATTATCGCCCGATTGCCACGGACCACGACCGGACGCTGCATAAGCTCCGGATGCTCCACGAGAAGCGCAACCACGTTTTCGGGCTCGGCGAAATCGGAAGCTTTAAGGCCCAGCGCCTCGAAGCGCTTGTCCTTGCGCACCAGTTCCGCGGCCGGGAGCTCGAGGTTTACGAGCAGGCCCTCCAGCACCTCGCGGCCGGGCGGATTCTTTAGATATTCGACGATTTCGAAGTCGGCGTCGCGTTCGCGCAGGAGTTCGAGCGCGCGGCGGGAGTTGCTGCAAGCGGGATTATGATAGATGACGAGCGTTTTCATCGGTTCGGCCGTATGGAATATCTGTGCAGAGCATAGGCGGCGCCTCGTGGGGCATCAAACCCCCCTCGTGCCGCGCGCTTGCCATAAAGAGCCCAACGGTGCGAACTCAAAGAGAGCGCAGGACGCCTGACCTGACCGGCGATCTCGCCACGGAGGACATCATCAGATGACGCGAGCCATCCGCTACCTGACCTTGCTCATAATGGCTTTCGTCGCATTGTCGCTGAGCGCACGCTATGCCCTCGCGGGTACGGTGACGGGAAAGTTCGTCACCCGCGATGGACAGCCGGTCGCCGGCCAGCAGCTTCATTTCGAGAACACGCTGAGCGGCGACATCTTTCTGGTTCACACCGGCGAAGACGGTACTTTCTCGGCCAGCCTTCCGCCGGGAACCTACGACCTCCGGGCCGAGCACGGGATTATTCTCAAGTCACCAATCCTGGTGGGAAGCGCCGACGAAAACCTGGGCCCGGTCGAGGACAAAGCGCCCGCTGATTTCAGGCGTTTGTTCGAGCGCGAAACGATGGCGCCCGCGGTGGTCGAATCCGCCGCCCCTTCGACGGCGAACGTCGGAACCACTATCAGCCCCGCGGCCCATCCGTCGCCCGCCGCGTCGCCGTCGCCAGCCGTCGCAAAATAGCCGAAGCAAATCCTCGCCGCGGGACGGCCACTCGGGCACCTGTCCCGCGGCATCGCATCGACCGATCGGATATCCCAAACGCTACTCTCTCGAAGCTGGTTGTGCCGACCGGCTCACGTACATCGAGAATTTTGCGTTGAGCGCAGGATCTGCTTCGACCTTGCCAAGCACAGCGTTGTACTGCGCGGGTGAAAGACCTTCCTGCTGAAGTGCCAGGAGCTCGCGCGAGCGCGCGTTCTGCATAATTTTCCGTTTCTCCTGTTGATCCGTCGCCTGTTGGACCTTCCGCGTGGTGTCGACGTTTATGCTTCTAACTTTCGTGAAGATGTGTGCGGCTTTTTTCAATGTCGCATCGTCGACCGTCTGTTGACCGCCCGGCGACGCCGGCGGGCCTTCGGAATACCCGGTACGGGCCGATCCACTCGCGGACATCGCGGCCCGTGCAAGCGGGACAAAGCAGATAATGGTGACGGCAAAGCATCCGGCAAGTACGGTTGCGTAGCGTTTCATATCGATACTCCTATCGCCTGATTTTCGCGCTGCACGCGCTGAAGGTTCTTGTAATAAGACAGCTATCGCGGCCGCTTGGTTCCAATCCGAAAGCGTTGAGCGCTTTGCTCACATACAACCGTGTGAAAAAATTTTCAGTGGAACCAAACGCGTCTTCGCACTGTCTAAAAGAAAGAAAGATTGAAGACAGCTCGTCCTCGTTGGGGGTTTTCGCTGACCACTAAACGAGCGTAATGGACGGGGTCGGCCGTCTTCTCGCTGCTGCGCCGCTACAAAGCGAGAGGTGCCGATGAAAGATACCAAGTGGCTGATAGCGCGCGAGATCCCATACCTGCGCCGTTACGCAATGGCCTTGCTCCGCGACCGAGATGCCGCCGACGACCTGGTGCAGGATTGCCTCGAACGGGCCCTCAACAAACACGCTTTATGGCATCGCCGAGGGCGCTTGCGAAACTGGCTGTACCGGATGCTCTACAATCTGCATGTGAACCAGGCAAAGGATTCGCGCCGCGCGCGCTATGTAAGCGCGGTTGACAGCATGGAGGGCCATCTCGCGCAACCGGCCCGGCAGGAAACCTTCGTCGAGTGCCGCGACATGGCGCAAGCCCTGAGTGACCTTCCCGACGAACAGCGTGCCGTGCTGGTGCTTATCGCGGTTGACGGACTTGGGTATCAAGAGGCCGCGTGGGTCCTGGAAGTTCCAGTTGGTACCGTGCGTTCGCGCCTTTTCCGGGCGCGGGAAAGCCTCCGAAAACGGATGGATTCTGGTCAGGTCCGTCGGCTGAGGAGGGTAAAATGATCACGGACGGGGCGTCGATTAGCGAACTCGACATCATGGCTTACGCCGACGGAGAGTTCGAAGACGATGAGGAACGAAAAATCGAAATCGAGGCTTACCTGCGACGCAATCCCGAGCATGCCGCACGGGTTCTGGAGTACCTGCGCCAAAGCGAGGAGATTCGCCGCGTATGCGCCCTCGACATGGGCGCGCTGCCATCTCCACGCCTGATGGCCTCGCTGCTCCGTATGGGCTCACGCCGACGAGCATCGAAACCCGCTCTCAGCGGCATTCTGGTTGCTGTCGGGCTTCTGCTGGCGGTCCTTGCGATCTGGTGGCCTGACTGGTTCCCCGCGCGCACTCGATCGGAAGGCAAGTTCGCCGCTCAGGCGGTCGCCGCATTTCACAAGTCGAGTTCGATAAGTCCGACTTCCATGTTGGCTTCAGACATCGGTAGTGGGCAAAAACCTGGAACGATCACTTTCGGTCTTGAGCCTCCAGATTTCGCAGATGAAACGCTTGTGCGGGGCGGCATGCGTAGTGGCTTCTGGGGCCGAGGTGAGGCCACGGTTGCCTACGGAAGCGGAAAACACCGACTTGTCCTGCTTATCGCACCCGATCCTGCGAGTAACGGATCGAAAATAAATATCTCCGAGACGAAAGGACTTTCAGTCGCCCAATGGCGAGACGGATCGCTGGTGTTCACGCTGGTGGGAAATCTTGACCGCAGCGAGATTATGCGCCTTGCGCGCAAGGCAAAGCGTTCGACGGAACCGAGGCCGTATGTTTTGCCGGGAAGCGTACCAACGCCCGGTCCGCGGACGGCGCAAGCCGGCATGGGCTCGATGGTGGATCTGACAAACGCTGAAGTCGTCCCTACGAATGAAGCCTCACCCCGGTAGAACCCAAACGCCAGGTATCCAATTCAGGCCAGATGTAAGCGCATGCCGCTCACCGGCAATGCGAGCGCCACGGCAAGAAACTCCTCGCCGCGTTCTTATCCCCCGATCTGGAACATCGAGCGTTCGCGGGTCGAGCGCCCTTCGAGCAGATGATGTCCCGTTGGCTTGAGCGCGACGGCCTTCAGCAGGATCTTCGCGACTTCCTCTTGAGGATCGCCCGTATTCGAGCGCAGCACCTTGCGCACGTCGAGTTCGCCGTCATTGAGCAGGCAGAGATGGAACTTCCCGTCGGCCGTAAGCCGCATCCGGTTGCACGTGCCGCAGTAGGGCTCGCTTACCGGGCTGATGAATCCGATTACGCCGCGCGCTCCGCGAAGCTTGAAATTGCGCGCCTCCTCGGACGGATTCTCCGACGGAATTTCGCTCATCGGACCAAGCTCGGCCTCGATACGCCGGCGCGTCTCGACGTTGGAGACGTACCGCGAGATCGAGAGCTTGGCGCATTCGCCGCCGCCGAGCGGCATCAACTCGATAAACCGCATATGCCAGTCGCGATCGAACGTCAGGCGCGCGAGATCGACGACGTCGGATTCGTTGTAGCCCGCGGTCACAACCGCGTTGAGCTTGAGTGGGCTTAGTCCCGCCTCTTGGGCGGCCATGATCCCCGTCCAGATCCGCTCGAAGCTGCCCCATCGCATCTGCCGCTCGAGCGTCTCGGGATTGAGGCTGTCGATATGCACGTTGACGCGGGTAAGCCCCGCCCTTTTGAGCTCGCGGGCGAGCCCGGGCAGCATCAGCGCATTGGTCGTGAGCGAGAGCCCCTCGGCGCCGGGGATACGGGCGATGCGCTCGACGATCTCGACGACGTCGCGCCTCATCAGGGGTTCGCCGCCTGTCAGCCTGAACTTCTTGAAGCCAACGCTAATCGCAGCGCGCCCAACCGTCTCGTATTCAGCCGCGGTCAAAAGCTCCGGGCCGGGCAGGAACCGCAATCCGTCCAGCGGCATGCAGTACACGCATCTCAGGTTGCATCGGTCGATAACCGAGATGCGCAGGTAATCTATCTCGCGGTTGAACGAATCCCTGGGCACGGGACCCATTCTAGTCGGCGTCAAAACGGGCTTACAACCGAACGAGCAAGCCTGTCCCAAGCTTCGCTCCCATGTGAAAAACTGTTAGAATTTCGTCAGATGCGCGTTTGGAAGTAATATTTTGTCTGAAACGCGCCCGACGCAACCGGCAGGCATCCCGGCTGCGCGAAGGTGTAAAGGGATGCTCTCAAGAATTGTTATTGTGCTCGCGGTGGCTTCGTTGGCGGCTGTTGCGCTCGGAATTCTGAGCGAAGAGCGCCTGGATCAGTCGGCTCTGGAGCAGGAAGTGGTGGGGCAGTTGAATGCGTTGCGCGAGCATCTGTTCAAGCGCTAGTCTGCGCTCCCGCCTCGCCGCGTCGTTTTCAAACCACGGAAGCTGAGCGATCGCGCGTCGAACCGG
>JAKAVX010000221.1 GCA_021827465.1 Deltaproteobacteria bacterium
CCAACGGACGCTTCCTGCCGATCAACTGCGGCGCGCTGCCCGAGAACCTGCTCGAGAGCGAGTTGTTCGGCTACAAGCGCGGCGCGTTCACCGGCGCGATGCAGGACAAGGTGGGCCTGCTGAAGGCGGCGGACAAGGGCACCGTGTTCTTCGACGAAATCGGCGAGATGCCGCTCTCGCTGCAGGTGAAATTGCTGCGCGCGCTTCAGGAGCGCGAATGCTATCCGCTCGGCTCAAACGAGCCGATATCCTTCGACGTCCGGGTGCTGTGCGCCACCAACCGAAACCTCGAAGCCGAAGTAAAGGCCGGGCGGTTTCGCGAGGAACTGCTTTACCGCATCAACGTGATCACGATCGCGCTGCCCGGCCTGCGCGAACGCAAGGACGACATCCCGCTTCTCGCCAACCACTTCCTCCTGAGGTTCGAGAAATCGCTCGGGCGCACTGCGATGCGCTTCTCGAAGGGCGCGATGCGCGCGCTTATCAACTACCAATGGCGCGGCAATGTCCGCGAGTTGGAGAATACCGTCGAACGCGCCGCGATTCTCGCGGAAACCGACGTGATCCATTCCCACGACCTGCCCGACAAGCTCCGCGTCTCGGTCGCCGCGCCGCCCGCCGAGGGGGATGACGCCAACTTCACGCTGGAGGACCTCGAGCGCGAGCATATCCGCCGCGTGCTCGCGAAAGTCGACGCCAACAAGGAGCGCGCCGCGCAAATCCTGGGAATTCACCTCTCCACGCTGTACCGCAAGATGCAGCGCTACCGGCTCGAAGCCGTGCCCGGCGGCGACGGCCCGTCCCCGGAGGCGGCCAAGAGCGCCTGAACCCCGTCGCCATCGCGGTTGGCAACGGGCGCTTGCGCGTTATAGTATTTCCCTAGGCATATAGCCTCGGAGAGCCTTTATGGATCTTTTTGCGCCAACCCATCTGCTGGTCATCTTGGTTATCGTTCTGATCATCTTCGGACCGAGCAAGCTGGGAGACGTCGGCGGAGCCCTTGGAAAAGCGATTCGCGACTTCAAGCGCTCGATGAATGAACCCGACGATACCACTGCGAAACCGGCTGAGAAGACCAGCGAGCCGACCAACGTCGACAAAGCCTGAGCGGTGAGCGCTCGATCGGAAACCCGCTTGGGGTCATTCTCGCCCGTGCCCCCGCGAGCGTCCCTGCCTTAGTCTAGCTATCTTCCTTCGCATATCGGTCGCCTGAGCGTCTGGCGAGCGCCATCCAGCGATGGCGCTCATCGCCCAGGCGTTTTTTTGCGCGCGCGGCCGCGCACGCACATCAGGGACCCCTTCGGGTGTCCGAACCGGCGTGTCGGCCTAGCACGTCCGGCCGGGGCCGACGACGCTCAAAAAGCGTCGCCCCGGGATGCCGAAAGCGGGGCAACATAGCCCACAAGAGCCCTCATGGATAAGCAGTCTTTCCATCTCGTCTAGGTAGTTTTCCCTAGGTTTCTAGGCACTTTCCCGATTGGGCCGGGTCCCCCTGTTCGTTAGGGTGTGGAGCGTCATCGGCTCATCGCGAGTCAGCCGGCGGCGAAGGAAGCGAAACGAACCCAAAGGGAACTCTTGGCAGCGTTCTCAAAATATCGGCCGATTCCAGTTCCATCCCGAAGCAACGCGCCGGTTGACGCGGCCGCGAATGCCCGCGGATGGGACCAGGGAGTGCGGCTGGAAGCGCTGGCCAACCTCGCCCACGAGCTGAGGACCCCGGTTCAGGTCCTGCTCGGCTATCTCGAAGTTCTCCGGGACGATCTGGGGCAGGAACTGGGCGACAAAACCCGCGAGATAATCGAGCGGATGAACGCCAATGTTCACGATCTCGCGCAGACGGTCGAGAACTTGATGCAGTTCGCAACTGCGGCTGCGAACGCCCAAACGAGGACCGAGGAAGTTTTCCACGTCAGCGAACTGATCGACGAATTGACGCCGGCACTGGAAGCGGCCAACCGCGGCAAGGGCCTGGATATCGAGATCGTGACGGCGAGCGCACCCGAGACTATCGGATGTCCGCGCAAGCCGCTGCGGGTCATCCTGGCCAACCTCGCCTCCAATGCGGTGAAATTCACCGTCTCCGGCAAGGTGACTATCTCGGTCACCGAGGGCCGTGCGCCCAACGGTGCCGAGGCGGTCGTGCTCGAAGTGGCCGACACCGGACCAGGAATCGCACCGGATGAAATCGAGCGCGCGTTCGAGTCGCTGAGTCAGCTTTCCAATTCGAGCGCGCGGCGTCACCGCGGCCTTGGATTGGGACTTTCGGTGGTGCATCAGAACGTCGGCGCGTTGGGCGGGACGATAGAGGTGCAGACCGCTCCGGGCCAAGGCGCCTCTTTCAGGGCAACCGTTCCATGCCGGATTCTCCGGCGGGCCGGCACGAAGAGCTTCGCTCGAAAATTTCAAGGCGCCGCCAGAATCACCGCTGCGCAAGTCCAGATTGGCGACGCTAAGCCAGGCCGCCAAATCCATCACCCGTAAATCAATCGGTGCTTCGCCCTATCGGGGGCGAGAGGGGCACGACCATGGGCCTGTTAAGGGGATTCGAGACGTGTCTGCTGATCTACGCGATGCTGTACTGCGGAGCGCTGGTTATCGACTGGCTGGACGGCCGCTTCTGGAATTGACGCCCCGTCGCTCGCGACACGTGATTGCCACGGACCCGAAACGCGGGTCTTCCGCGCGCGGCAAAACGGCGTCAATCCGGGCGCGCGTTCATCCGGCACCCCGCCTTGGAAGCGCGAGCGCCCGCGGGGATTAGCGATAGCGGCGCATCAGGCCCACGACCACGCCGCGTATGCGCAAATCTCCCTCGTTCACGTAGATAGGATCCATCGCGGAATTGGCGGGCTGGAGCCGAATCCTGCCGTCTCCCTCGCGATAGTAACGCTTGACCGTGGCTTCGTTGCCGAGGAGCGCGACGACGGTCTCGCCGTTGCTCGCGATATCGCGGCCTTCGACGATTATGTAGTCGCCGTCGCGAATCCCGTCCTCTATCATCGATTCGCCCTTCACTCTCAGGCAGAAGGTATCGTCGCGACGAACGAAGTCCTCAGGAACCGAGATCGTCTCCTGCGATTCGACTGCTTCGATCGGATGGCCGGCCGCGACTTGGCCGAGCAAGGGCACCTCGTGAGGCGCCATCGGATGCTCGCGACCGTTGGAAACCTCGAGCGCGCGGCTGTGATTGTGCTCGCGCCTGATCACGCCCTTCTGCTCGAGATTTCTGAGATGCTTATGAACGGTCGCGAGCGATGAGAGCCCGAAATACTGCCCCACTTCCGCGAGGGTGGGCGCATATCCATGCTCGCTGATATAGTTTTGCAGGAAGTCGACCATCTGCTTTTGCCGCTTCGTCAAAGTAGCCATCATCGCTCGCCATCCTCACGCTTCCCGTTTTACCAATCGTGGCGAAACAAGAGCGAAAATTCAAGAAGCCATACAAACCATCCAAAAACCGGGGTTTAACCCCAAGCCAACGACGCATATCCTGAAACCGGAACCGTTATGGCCAAGCTTCGCATAATCTTCGAAACCGGCAGTCCTGAACGCGAAATCGAGTTCAACCCTGCCGACGCGCCTTTCCATCACGATGGACGTCCCGGCTCGATATTGGACATCATGCTCGGGCACAAAATTCATCTCGAACACGCCTGCGGCGGCAATTGCGCATGCACTACCTGCCATGTGGTCGTGAAACAGGGCTTTGACAGGCTTACCGAAGCCGAGGAACAGGAAGAGGACATGCTCGACAAGGCGCCCGGCCTGACGCCGAACTCGCGCCTCGGATGCCAGGCGGTGGTTGAGGACCCCAACGCCGAAATCACGATTCTGGTGCCGAAATACACGATAAACCTGGTCAGCGAGAGCGCCGACGAGTAGACCGGTCGGTCCGCATCGACGCCAGATCATGATATGAGCGACGGATCGGAAAAGACGGCTCGAAACCTGCGCCGCGCGCGCGTCGAGCGGATCCTCGATCATGCACCCGGCATCCGCTCGCTCTTCCTGCGGCTTGCCGACAGCCGCTCGCTCAAGTTCGTACCCGGCCAGTTCATCTCGATTTCGATTCCGCTCGAAGACGAGACCCGCACCCGCGCCTACTCGATCGCTTCAGACGCCGAGGACGGCGTTCTGATAGAAATATGCTTCAACCGCGTGCCGAACGGGCGCAGTGCCGCATGGCTGTTCGAGCGGCGCGTGGGCGACACGCTGGATTTCATCGGCCCGTTCGGAACGTTCACGATGGAGCACGCGCCGGAGGTCGAGACGGTCACGATCGCCGAGGGCACGGCGATCGCGCCGATCCGCCCAATGCTTCAGATGGCCGCGCGCGCGAAAGACCATGCGCCGATACTGCTGCTTTACGCCGCGCAAAACCCGGAGCAACTTCTGTATCGCGAGGAACTGGAGCGGATCGCCACGGGAGATCCCAATCTGGGTATCGAAACGATAGTGATGCCGGGCGCCGATTCCGCCGCGCTCTACGAGCGTCTTGCGCGCGAAGTAGAAGCCCGATGGATCGCGGCGGACCACGTCCGCACCCGGCGGTTTTACATCTGCGGAGTTGGCAAGGGGGTGCTACGACTGCGCGATCTTCTTCGCGGCGCGGGATACGAGCGCCGTTCGGTCCGCTACGAGCAGTGGTAGAGCGCGCCGCCGCGCCGCAATCCGTCCGGGCGACGGCGCGTCCTTGATGTCGCTATCAGTTGAAGGCTTTTTTGAGAGCCGCCGCGGACTCGGCGACCGCCTTCTTACCCTGGTCCAGCACGTCGGCCATCGTGAAGAAGCCGTGGATCATGCCGTTGTAGCGCGTAATCACGACTCGCACGCCCACGGCGCGAAGCTTCTCGCCGTAAGCCTCGCCTTCGTCGCGCAGCGGGTCGAACTCGGCGGTGATTATCAGCGCCGGTGGAAGTCCTTTGAAACTTCCGGCCAGCGCGGGCGACGCGAGCGGATTTTTGCGGTCCGCGTCGGTGCGCACGTAATGGTTCCAGAAGTAGCTGACCAGCTCGGGCGTCAGGAAATACTCCTTGAACGCGCGCATCGACTCGGTTGCGAGCGCACCATCGACGGCCGGATAGATAAGCAATTGAAAGCAGAGATTCGGCTTGCCGTTATCGCGCGCGATCAGGGCGACCGCCGCGGCGAGATTTCCGCCCGCGCTGTCGCCGCCGACCGCGACCCTGCCCGGGTCGCCGTTCAGTTCGCGCGCATGCTCGGCCACCCATAGCGTCGCCGCATAGGAATCTTCGACCGCGGCGGGAAACTTGTGCTCGGGCGCGAGCCGGTAATCGACCGACACGGTCACGCATCCTGCCTGATTGGTGAGCGAACGGCAGGCCGCGTCATGGGTGTCGAGGTCGCAGATGACCCATCCGCCGCCGTGGATATAGACCAACAC
>JAKAVX010000222.1 GCA_021827465.1 Deltaproteobacteria bacterium
GTACATCCGGCGCATCGACGAGATGGGCGGGATGCTGCGCGCGATAGAGACCGGCTATCCGCAGCGCGAGATCGCCGAGTCGGCGTTCCACTATCAGCGCCAGTTGGAAAAGGGCGAGAAGAGCGTCGTCGGCGTCAACAAGTACCAGGTGCCCGAGGAGATTCCGATCGACACGCTCAGGATCGATCCGGTGCTCGAGGAAAAGCAGGTTCAGCGCGTGCGCAAGATGAAGCGCGAGCGCAATTCCGTCGCGGTGCGTGAGGCGCTCTCACGCGTGCGCGAGGCGTGCCGCTCGGGCGAGAACCTGATGGAGCCGATTTGCGAGGCGGTGCGCCGGAACGTCACCGTCGGCGAGGTCTCTGACGTGTTCCGCGAGGAATTCGGCGTCTATACCGACCCAGGATGGATTTGATCCACGTGCGTTGTTCGCCGCGCGAGAAGACTAACGGCTTAGAGCGAAATCCAAACCGATTGCGCTGACAGGAATGGCTGAAAAACGGCTCAGAATAATAGTTGCCAAGCCCGGACTCGACGGACATGACCGCGGCGCGAAGATTATCGCGCGCGCGCTTCGCGACGCGGGCTTCGAGGTGATTTACACCGGACTTCATCAGACGCCCGAGATGGTGGCCGAGGCCGCCGTCCAGGAAGACGCCGACGCGGTCGGGATCAGCGTCCTTTCCGGCGCGCACATGACGCTGTTTCCCGAAATAATCCGCCTGCTCAAGGAGCGCGGAGCGGGCGACGTGGTGCTTTTCGGCGGAGGAATCATCCCCGAAGAGGACGCGAAGAAGTTGAAGGAGATGGGCGTCAAGGAAATCTTCACGCCCGGCGCCACGACCGAGGATATCGTCAAATGGGTGCGCGAGAACGTGCTTCCGCGCGATTGAGAAGCTCAAATAGTACATGAATTTTGAACTGAGCGAAGAGCAACTCCGGATCCGCGAGACGGTCGCGGAATTCGGCGAACGCGAGATTCGCCCGCACGCCCCGCGATGGGATCGCGAGGAAATCTTCCCCCGCGACGTGATCGAAAAACTCGGCGAACTCGGCTTTATCGGCGTTTCATTCCCCGAAAAGTACGGTGGTGGCGGCGCCGATACGCTCTCGCAGGTGCTCGTCATCGAAGGGCTCTCGCGCTACGACGCGTCGATCGGACTTACCTGCGCGGGGCAAATGGGGCTTGCGACCGCGCATATCGCGGCGTTCGCCTCCGAAGAGCAGGGCCAACGCTACGTTCCCGCGATGCTCGCGGCGAAGAAGCTCGGCGCGTGGTGCCTGACCGAGCCGGGTTCGGGCTCCGACGCCGCTGCGATGCAGACACGCGCGGTCCGCTCCGGAGATAACTTCGTAATCTCCGGCTCCAAGATGTTCATTACCTGCGGCAGCGTCGCCGATGTCTACGTTGTGAATGCGGTCACCGACCCGGCGAAAAAGCGCGACGGTATCTCGGCGTTCATCGTCGATCGCGGAACGCCCGGCCTTTCCAACGGCCGCAGGATAGAAAAGCTCGGCCTTCGCGCTTCCGATACGGCCGAAGTGATCTTTGACAACGTGACCGTTCCCGCACACAACCTGATCGGGGAGCTCAACGCGGGTTATCGTCAGGTACTGAAGGTGCTCGAAACCGGCAGGATCGGTATCGCGGGATTTGCCGCGGGAATCGCGCGCGGCGCGATGGAGGAAGCGCGGGCCTACGCGCTCGAGCGAAACCAGTTCGGGCACCGAATTGCGGATTTCCAGGCGATCCAGTGGATGCTCGCCGACATGGCGACCCGTATCGACGCGTCATGGGTGCTGATGTGCCGCGCGGCCCATCTGAGGGACCGCGGAAAGCCGTTTGGGCGCGAGGCCGCGATGGCGAAGCTTTACGCGTCGGAGACCGCGATGTGGGCGACGACCAAGGCCGTGCAGATTCACGGCGGCTACGGCTACGTCACCGATTTTCCGGTCGAGCGCTACATGCGCGACGCGAAGCTCTCGGAGATAGGCGAGGGCACCAGCGAAGTCCAGCGCATGATTATCGCGAAATCGCTGCTTCGCGACGGCTATCTGCCCGCCTGACGCGGCGCGGCTCAGTCTTTGCTCCGAGCGGCAAGAAGGTAACCGGGTGTCGGTGCGGCGGGTCGCATCGTAGGTCTGGCCGATGCGATCGTAAAGCGCCACGCGCTACTCCAGCAGGTCTTCGCGGATAGCTTCCATCTCGGAGTCGGAAAGGCTGATAAACTCGCGCAGGAAGCTCTGGATTCCGCCCGCCTCGTCGATCGTCTCGAACACCGGCGTAAGCTGCGCCGCCGAGAGCGGCGAGTCCGGAAAGACCAGGTTGCTCTTCAGAAAATCGGTGACGATAACTTCACGCTCCACTCCGAGCAATTCAAGCAGCATCGCGGACGCAACGCCGGTGCGGTCGCGGCCGGCCGAGCAATGGAACACGAGCGGATAGACATCGCGCTCGGCGAGAATTCTGAAAAAGCGCCCCCAGTCCGAAGGGAACCCCGTGAGCATCACGAGATGCTCCTTGCCGGGCTGGCTTGAGAGCTCGATCGCGCCGCCGTCGCGAAACCATCGATCGCCGATCGGCAAATGCTCCCATCGCACGTCGCGCAGCACGTCCTGATGCGGCGCGCCCAGATGGCGGAGTTCGACGCGGCTCTGCAGCGTCACCAGGGTGCGGACGACAAGATTCCTGACGGGATGCTCGTCGGGAATGCGCGCCAGGTGCGACGAGCGGTAGATCATTCCGCGCCTCACGCGGCGTCCGAGGCCCGCAGGATGCCCGCCGAGATCGCGGAAGTTTTTGCCTCCCGCTTCGCGCAGCCGGTCAAAATCGACCACCATCCGCGGGATGTCGGGCGCCTTCGGTCTTCGTTCGTCGTCGTTGGGCAAGGCTGGAAAATCCGTCGTTGCGAGCTGAGGCGCTCGAACGTAACTGACCAGTTCAATTTATAGCTGGCGCATGCAAGCGTGGAAAGATGAAGTGGTGAAACGGCTTCGCCCGCGTCTTTAAGAGTTGGTTAATTCTCGCCCGCGCTGTACGCGTTGGCTTCTATTTCTTGCGCAGGTTGAGCACGAGGATTTTCGGGTCGGTCATCGCCTCCATCGCCCACCTGACGCCTTCGCGTCCGAGTCCTGAGCCTTTCATCCCGCCGAACGGGTAGGTATCGACGCGGAACACTCCGGTATCGCCGACGATAACGGCGCCCGCGTCGATCTCGCGGAACGCCTCGAATGCGTGATCGAGGTTTCGCGTGAAGACTCCAGCCTGCAGTCCGTAGGGCGAATCATTGGTCGCTGCGACGCCCTCGGCGAAAGAATCGATCGGTTCGAGGGTTGCGACCGGGCCGAACACTTCCTCGCACCATACGCGCAGGCGATGAAGCGCGGGATTGCCGAGTTCGATGATGCTCGGATACACGACCGAGCCGTCGCGCCGGTTCCCGGTCAGGATACCCGCTCCGGCAACCTTCGCTTCGCCGATCCATTCCATCACGCGGTCTCCCGCCTCGCGCGTTATCATCGGGCCGACCAGCGTGTTTTCGTCCATCGGATCGCCGACTTGGAGATCCTTGGTCGCATCGACCAGCATTTGCGTGAACCGGCCGTAAACCTTTCGATGGACAAAAATTCGCTGCACCGAGATACAGACCTGGCCCGCGTGAACAAAAGCGCCGCGCGCGGCGCGCGCCGCGGCGAATTCGAGGTCCGCGTCCTCATCGACGACCAGTCCGCCGTTGCCGCCCAGTTCGAGCGCGACGCGCTGGCGCGCCGCCTTCGCCTTGAGGCTCCATCCCACGCGCGCGCTGCCCGTGAAGCTCAGCATCCTGATACGTTCGTCGGTCGCAAGCCGCTCGGCTACGGGAGGATCGGCCGAGACGACGTTGAAAGCTCCCGGCGGAAGCCCCGAGTCGCGCGCGATCTCGGCGAGCATCAGCGCAGGCCCCGGACATTGCGGCGGCGGCTTGGCGACGACCGTGTTGCCCGAGGCGATCGCGGGCGCGACCTTGTGCGTCATCAGGTTGAGCGGAAAGTTGAACGGCGCAATCGCCGCGATCGGACCGATCGGAAAACGCTCGACGATTCCGACCGCGTGCGGATGGAGCGGATCGAGATCGAGCGGCTCGTAGCCACCGCCGAAACGCTTTGCCTCTTCGGCGGCGAGCGCCAGAACGCCCGCGGTCCTGCCGACTTCGGCGCACGCGTAGCTGATTGGTTTGCCGGTGCACAGCGTGATCATGCGTTCGAGTTCGCCGCGGCGCTCCGCGACCGCGCGGCTCATCGCGGATAGAATGTCGGCGCGCTCAGCGCGCGTCAGACGCTTCGTCTTGTCGAAGGCGCGCACGGCAGCCGCGATCGCGGCGTCGGTCTCGCGCTCGCTCGCGCGGGCGACCGTGCCCACGACCTCGTCGTTGTAAGGATAACGGACCTCGTAACGGTCCGGCGTATCGACGTGTTCGCCGTCGATGAAAAGCCGATAATGGTTTGCCGCTCCCATTGCCGCACCTCGCAGACGGTCTTGATCCTATTATCGCCCGCCGCGAGCTTCATGAAAGCAGCGCATCTAGTTAGCCATACGGCAAGGCGAAGTCAGGGTTCGATAACGGATTCGGACATCGCGAGGTATTGGCGATAATCCTCGGAGGCGCGCACGAGTTCGTCGTGCGCGCCCTCGGCGGCGACGGTTCGGCGCGCGAGGAAAATCACGCGGTCGCACGCGGCGAGAGTGGCGGCACGATGTCCCGCGAGGACAACGATCCTGCCTTGGGCGAGCGTCTTCAGCGTAGCCATCAGGCCGGCCTCTGAAGCGGAATCGAGGGGCGCGGTCGGCTCGTCAAGGATGAGCACGTCCGGCTTTCGCAGCATCGCGCGCGCGATCGCAACGCGCTGCTTCTGCCCGATCGAAAGCCGCGTGCCGCGCCGGCCAAGGATCGTTGCGTATCCCTCCGGCAGGCTTTCGATAAATTCGGCCGCACCCGCCATCCGCGCCGCCTCGCGTACCTCGTCGTCCGACGCATCGGGCTCGCCGTAACGGATATTGTCGGCGAGCGAGCGCGAAAAGAGCGCCTCCTGCTGAAAGACGAAGCCGATTCGCGCGCGCAGCGGCTCCAGCGCGATTTGCCGCGAATCGACACCGTTTACCATGATTGCTCCCGCACGAGGCTCGACGAAGCGCGGGATCGAGCATATGAGCGTAGTCTTTCCGATCCCGCTCGGTCCTGCAAGCGCGAGCAATTCTCCGCTTCGAAGCGTGAATGAGACATGCTCCAGCACGGTGTTGGAGGAATCGTAGGCAAGCGTGAGATTGCGAAACTCGATTTCGCGGATCGGCCCCGGCTCGAAAGCGCCCGCGTCTCTGCCCTCGGTTTCAGCAAGCAGGTCGAGCACGCTATGGATTCGGCGCAGACCC
>JAKAVX010000223.1 GCA_021827465.1 Deltaproteobacteria bacterium
AACCTCGATACCGGTCGGATTGGCCGGGCCATCACCTGTGCTGTCGACGTTTGCTTCGGCACCGTTATCCGAGATGAAGTTTCCGATCACCGAGACATGGGAGATCTTCTGGTGCGGCGCGTGACTATGGAAGACCACGCCCGGGTTGGTGTTCCCGATCAGCCCGTTGCCGATAATGACGTGACCGTACGACGCGGTGCCTGGAGTTGGTGCGAAAACTCCGGTTCCGGCCGCGCCGTTATTCTGGGAGAGATTGTTCGCGATCGTGTCGTCGAACACGCCGAACGAGTCGGTCCCGATGTTTGCCGGGCTGCCGTTGGGCGGATGCGACGGCAGCGTTATCCCGCAGTCAGGCGTGTTGCCCTTTACGGTGTTTCCGGCGACCACGTTGTTGTGGTTCGGGTTGGTCTCGTCCGTCAGCAGGACCCCGCCGGCGTTATTGGTGATTAGATTGTCGCTGACGGTTGAGAACGCGGCGCCGTCGACATGGACGCCTTCGCCGCAATCCTCCTGCTCGAATGTCGGCGCGGCGGGCACACTCCCGACCGCGGGACAGGAGGGTGTACTGGTAAGCGCCTTGTCGTTGTTCTCAACGATGTTGTCAGCGATCGTGACGCCGGTGATTTCCGGGGCCGAAGGGTTGCATTCGCCGCCGCTGCAAGCCGCCGCCGGTCCTTGAACCAGTATTCCCTCGTGCGCGGCGTTTTCGACCGTAAAGTCCTCGATCGTCACATCGCTGCCCTGATCGAAGAATCCGTTGGCCTGGCTGGTTGCGTCGACGATCGTATTGTTCGGGTTCTGGCCGATGAGCATGAGTCCCGAGAGCGTCGAGGGTATCGACACCATCTCGGAATACTTGCCCGAGAGCACGTAAATGGTATCGTCCGCCGAGGCTGCGCCGACCGCGTCGCTGATCGTGCTGTAGACGTTGCCTGCGCAACCGAGCCTCGCCGCTATATTGCGGCGAATTACCCCGCTCGGCTTTACGCAGCGAGTCGCCGCGTGAGCCGTTGCGGCGAGAGCGACCGCCATCACCGCGGCGGCCGTGGCCGAAGTGCATATCCTGGCGAGCCGAAGACCCATAGTTGTTCCTCCCTTCTCAACCGTCCACCACTCGGGCGATACTTATGGCGAGTCGTGGCCTGGAATGTCACGGGCGCGGAAGGAAGTGGGCGCAATTTTCCGCGCGTCTGTTAAGGTTGCGCGCCGGCCGCTCGCGCATGAGCGGACGGACCGGCCCATCAAAAGCGTCTCATTGGTGCGAGAGGGGGGACTTGAACCCCCACGAGGTTGCCCTCACAAGGTCCTGAGCCTTGCGCGTCTGCCATTCCGCCACTCTCGCAGCCGGTGACTGAAAGGGTTTAACCGTCGCGAAGCCCGAATTCAAGCTGCTTCAGGTAAACAGTGTACGCGATGAGGAAGGATAGAGCGTCGTGCGCTACACTGTCGAGTCGCGACGGCAAGGCGTTATCCGGCAATTCGGGCCGGTTCGGGGGTCATGTTTCGCCGAGTCCCACGCCGAGCCGTCATGCGCCATAACGGAAGCCGGTGAAAATTTCGGTAATCGTCGCGACTCATGCCCGTCCCGACTCGCTTGGTCGGCTCGTGCTATGCCTTGCGCCGCAGCTTCGCACGGGCGAGCGCGAATTAATCCTTGCCGACAATGGAACGCCCGCGCCCTCCCCGTTTCCCGGCGACGCGCCACCGCTGGTCCATCTGCACGACCCGCGTCCCGGTAAATGCCGGGTGCAGAATCTCGCGATAGAGCGCGCCGGCGGCGAAATCCTGGTTTTCCTCGACGACGACCTAGCCGTTGTCGGCGACTATCTCGACCAGGTCGAGAGCTTTTTCCGGGAGCATCCGGAGTTCGCCGCGATGAAGGGGCGGATACTGGCCGCCGAGGATCCGAAACTCAAAACGGGACGCAACTGGGTGTACCTCGACCTTCCGATCGCCGACCATGGCGACGCTCCGATTGAAGTGCGCGGCGTGCTCGGCGCGAACATGGCCTTTCGGCGCGAAGTCTTTGACAAGGTTGTCCTATTCGACGAGCGCCTTGGGCCGGGCGCGGCCGGTCACGAAGAGGAAACCGAGATGTCGCGGCGGCTGTCGCGCGCGGGCTACAGAATAGGCTACGCGCCCGGCGCGCTCGCACGGCACGAGGTCGATCCCGCGCGCGCCGACCGCGCACGCTTCATCCGCATCGCCCGCGAGCGCGGACGATGCCGGATGCTCCACGAGAAGCATCGCGGCGGCGAAGTGATGCTGAAAAACGCGGTCGCCACGGGCCGCCTGATGCTCGCGAAGATCCTTGGAGCGGGCGTGGAACGTATCGCGCGCGAGGAACGGCGGATGGCGGTCGCGCGCGGGATGCTCGACGGATTGCGCGCCGGCACCGGCGCGCCGCGCCTATCCAACCGATCGTAAAATCCCGAGCAGATTGTCGCGATGCCGATCCCAGGAATACTCCTCGGCGACTTCGCGGCACTTCGCGCGGACATCGGCGCCCGCCTCGAGCATCTCATGGAGCCGCACGGACATGTCGGCCACGTCGGCCGGATTCGGCACCACGTAGCGCTCCATCGCCTGCGGCATCAGTTCGGCGACTCCGGACTGCGCGCTGGTGAGCGCGGGAAGTCCGCTGGCCATCGCTTCCATCACGACGTTGCCGAACGGCTCGAACAGCGAGGGCATCGCAAAGGCGTCCGCGGCTTCGAAGAAATTTTCCACGTCGCTGCGCGCGCCAACGAAATGAACGCGAGGCGCGAGCTTAAGGCGTCGCGCCAGGTCGCGGTACGCGCGGTCAGCGCGATCGGCGCCGATCACCACCAGGCGCGCATTCGAGCCAAGGCGCGCCAGCGCCTCGATCAGAAAACGCAGACCCTTGCGTCCGAAGCCGTTGCCGACGAAGAGCACAAGCGGGATATGTGTCGGCATTCCCAGGTCGGCGCGAAGACGACAGCGCCGCGCGTCGCTTTCGGCGGGATGGAAGCGCTCGAGATCGACGCCGTTGTAAAGAGTGACGACTCGTTTGCCGTCGAGGCCGAAGCGGGCGATTAGATCGTCACGGACCAGGTTCGACACGGCGATGGCAAGTTTAAGGCGCGGCGAGCGAAACCCCATCCGCTCGATCATCATCTGCGCCCGATGGTACGGCAGAAGCGGCATCGCGGCCGCGCTTATCCTCCCCCGCCATCGGCGCGCCGCCGCCACGTAGCTGGCGTGAGCACTCCCGCCCGAGCGCAGGACGTCCGCGCCGACGGTGCGGGCGAAGCTGATCACGAGATCGTTGCCGTCGCGCCGCGCCGCGGCTGGAGCCGCCAATGCGAACGCGAGCAGGTGTCCGGTTCGGGTGGGCGCCAGCGTTCCGACCCGTTTTACCGGGAAACAGCTCGATTCTCCGCGTATTTCGGAAGCGTAGGCAGTGACCTCATGGCCGGCCTCTAGCAGGTAACGCGCCGTGACCATCAGGTCGCGCTCGGTTCCGCCTCCTTGCGGATCAAAACGACGCGTAAGCAGTGCGAGTTTCACTGATCCTCTCCGGGCTGGTTGCGCCCGACACCGCCGGCCCAAAAGCTGCGCGGCGCCAATCTCTATGGTACCTTATTGCGGGGGTTGTGAGGCGTGGCGATGATCGAGATCCAGTGTACCAGCTGTCACACACGCTACCGTATCGACGAGCGCGTATTACCCGAGGAAACTCCGACCTTCAAGTGCTCACGATGCGGTCACGTATTCACGGCCGATCCGAGCCGGTTCAAGTCCGGGACGGATCCGGGTGGCTCAGACCCGCTTGCCCGACCCGAACCTCCGGTCAAGGCCGCCAAAGCCGCGCCTGACGCTCCCGAATCACGCAAACAGTATTCTCCTATTAGGCCGTTGACGGCCTTGAAGCCAAGCTCGCCTTCCTCTCCGGCGAAGCCCGCACCGCACCCTGCGGAGCAGGCGGGTCAAGAAAGCCAAACCGTCCGTCCCGACCGTCCGCTCGCGGCAGGCGCAGAGATATCAGGGACGGACCTATCCGGCGAGCGCAGTCCTCTGGACTCTCGCGAGGCGGGCGCTTCGCCGCGCGACCCGGCGCCAGCCGCTGCGCCCTCGCTCAGTTCCGTCAGGCGTGCACCGGAGCGCGCCGACGCCGCACAGCGCGAACCCGCATCCCCCGACGACAGGTTCGAGGAGCCGCGGTTCGAGGATGAGGAAGAGGCACGCGGAGAAAACCTGTCCTTCGATTTCAACGACGACGAACCGGAAATCGAAGCCGGCGAAACGTCCAACGAAGAACTCAAGGACGACCGGTGGGAGGTCGGCGCCGGCGAGCCCGCGCCCGATCCCGAAGCTCGCTTCGACGAGCCGGTCGAGAGGGTGCCGTCGTCCCCGGCTCCGCGGCAACGCGAACCTGTCGAGAGCGGGTTGCCGCCAAGAAGGCGTTCCGCCGCCGCATCGTTGCAGCATCCGGCAAGCGACGAAGTCGACCGCTTCCTCGACCGCGGACGGTCTCATTCGGCGGGCTTCTTCGTGGCGCTGTTCTTTCTGATCGCGATTGGTTTCGCGGGCGCAAGCCTGGTGATATGCGGCGCTCCGGTTGCGAGCGAGCGGATGCTGAGAGGGCTTCCCGTGATCGGACCGAGCCTGGAGACGGCGCCGGCGCTCGAAAGCATGGTCGCCCTGGACAACGTTCACGCCTACTACGAGCAACTCAAAGACGGGCATCGCGCACTGGTAATCGTCGGCCGGGCGACCAACGGCGCGACGATGCCGCTTCACGTGGTCGAGATCGACGTGCGGGTGCTCGACGCGTCCTCGCGCGCGCTTGCGACCCGCTCGGTCTACTGCGGGCAGACGCTTTCGGAACAGATGATCGCGCAGATGACGCCGCACGAACTCGAGTTCCTTCAGAAGCTGCTTCCGCAGAAAACCTTCGTGCTGGATCCGACCGACAAGGCGCCGTTCGTCAGCGTATTCATCGATCCGCCGACCGACGTGAGCCGGTTCGCGGTGTCGGTCACGAAGGTGATCGAGGCTTCGATGCGGACGGCGTCAAGCCAGAGCGCCGCGCCTTAGACGATTACTCCTTCTCGCGCGCGAGCATCTCCTCGTATTCCCCGCCGTCCATCAGGTCTTCGAGGTCGGCCGGATCGTTCATCTCGACCTTTATCAGCCAGCCGTCGCCATAAGGGTCTTCGTTGACGGTTTCCGGGCTTTCGGGCAGGTCTTCGTTAACCTCGACAACGGTGCCGCTGACCGGAGCGTAGATGTCGGACACCGCCTTTACCGATGCCACGACGCCGAACGGGTCGTCCTTGCTGATCTTGTCGCCCACGGCGGGCAACTCGATATAGACGATCTCGCCCAGCTGGTCCTGCGCGTGATCGGTGATTCCAACCGTCGCCACGGAATCCTCGG
>JAKAVX010000224.1 GCA_021827465.1 Deltaproteobacteria bacterium
ATCTGGCGTTCCAGGTTCAGTTGCTCTTCGTAAGTGTTGTCGGCGCTCTCCCAGTAGAGCCGGCGAATCAGGCCCAACGACACGGTCGGCCCGCTCGCGAGATCGCGCGCAAGCTGCTTCGCCTTTTCCATCAGGTCCGCGTCCTCGAATACGCGGTTTACGATGCCCCATTCGAGCGCCTTCTCCGCGAGCAATTTCTCGCCCAGAAGCGAAAGCTCCATCGCTCGCGCTCGTCCAACAAGCCGCGGCAGTAGCCACGTCGAGCCGCCGTCGGGAATCAGTCCGATTCGCCGGAACGCCTGCAGGAAGTACGCGGAGCGCGCGCAGAGCACCAGATCGCCCATCAGGGCGAAGCTCATTCCAACTCCAGCCGCGGCTCCATTGACCGCCGTCACCAGCGGCATCGGAAGCTCGCGCAGACGGCGCAGAAAGGGATGATAATGCGTTTCGAGCACCGAGCCCGCGTCGCGCGAACCAACCGGACTGCTCGGGCTGGGTTGCAGATTCGCGCCCGCGCAGAAGCCCCGTCCCGCGCCGGTCATCACGACGCATCGCACGCCGTTCTTCGGATTCTCGATCTCATTGATCGCGTTCATGAGGCCGCCGAGCATCTCCGAAGAAACCGCGTTCATGACCTCGGGATGGTTGAGCGTCAGGATGGCGACCTGTTCCTGGATATCGAGTTTTACGCGATCGAATTCCATAAATGGCTCCGGTTCGTTATGCGCAGGGTCAACGCTTCAGACTCCAGGTATCCCAAGTAACATTCCGCGCGACGGCTCGACAATCTTCAGACCTATCGGCCGAAGACATTTCGATCGAAAAGCGCCACGCACCCGCAGTTTGCTACGACGATTACCGGGCGTTAGCGTCGATACCGGTGAGAGCGCGCTGATGACGACTACACTGCGAGGCGCGGAGTTGCTGCGCGATCCGCGTCACAACAAGTCCGCCGCCTTCACCGAAGCCGAGCGCGAGGAACTGGGGCTCGTCGGCCTCCTGCCCGAGGCGGTTGAAAGCCTGGAGCTTCAGATGCGCCGAGTGGAGCTGCAGTTGGCTCGCGAGACGACGAATGTCGGCAAGTACCTCCATCTGTCCGCGTTGCAGGATACCAATGAGACGCTCTTTTACCGCCTCCTGATGTCCGACCCGGCTCGCCTTCTGCCGCTGGTCTACACGCCGACGGTCGGCGAAGCCTGCCTCAACTTCAGCCACATCATCGAGCGCCCCAAGGGTCTTTATCTCTCGATCAAGCACAGGGGCCACGTGCGCGAGGTGCTTCGCAACTGGCCCGAGCGCGACGTGCGCTTCATCGTGGTCACCAGCGGCGGGCGAATTCTCGGGCTTGGCGATCTGGGCGCCAACGGGATGGGAATCCCGATCGGCAAGCTCGCGCTTTACACCGCCGCCGCTGGCGTTCCGCCGCGCTTCACGATGCCCGTCATGATGGATTGCGGCACCGACAACGAGTCGCTCCTGAAGGACCCGTTCTATATCGGGCTTCGCAGCAATCGGCCCTCCGCCGCCGAACTCGACGAATTCGTCGAGGAATTCGTAGCCGCCGTCGAGCGCGAGTTCCCGCAATGCTGTATCCAGTGGGAGGACTGGGCGCGCGCCGACGCATTCCGATTCCTTGCGCGGTACCGCGATCGCGTGTGTTCGTTCAACGACGATATCCAGGGCTCGGGCGCGGTCGTGCTGGCCGGCGTGATGAGCGCGATGCGTATTACTGGTGGCCGTCTCGGCCGAGAGACTTTTCTGCTGCTCGGCGCGGGATCGGCCGGTATCGGAATCTCCGAGATGCTGACGCAGGCGATGCGGCTCGAAGGGCTCACGCCCGAGCAGGCTCGCGGGCGAATCTGGCTCTTCAACAGCAACGGACTTATCGAATCGTCCCGCAAGGACCTGGAGGATTCGCAAATTCCCTACGCGCACGCACACGCGCCGAGCCGCGACTTTGTTGACGCTATCGAGTCGATCAAGCCGAGCGTCATTATCGGCGTCAGCACCGTTCCAAAACTCTTCGACCAGCGCGTCGTCGAGGCGATGGCGCGGCTGAACCGGCGTCCCGTCATCTTCGCACTCTCGAATCCGACTTCGCGCGCCGAATGCACGGCGGAAGAGGCCTATCGATGGTCCGAGGGCCGTGCGATATTTGCGAGCGGGAGCCCGTTCCCGCCGGTCGCGTATCGCGATCGCACGCTCGTGCCCGGCCAGTGCAACAACCTGTATATCTTTCCCGCGCTAGGCCTCGCCGTTCATGCGACCCGCGCGTCACGCGTCACCGACGAGATGTTTATCGCCGCCGCGCGCGCTGTGGCCGAGCAGGTAACCGAGGCCGACCTCGCGACCGGCCTGATTTATCCCTCCCAGGCGAACATCCTGAAGGCCGAACTGCACGTCGCCGGGCGAGTCGCGGAAGTTATCTTCGAGCGCGGCCTTGCGGGCGTGAGCAAACCCGCCGATATCGGCGCATTCGTCGCGTCGCACGTCTACAAGCCCGAGTATCGAAGCCTCGTCTGAAAAGACCCACGCGGCCGATTCAGCGAATAGCGATCCGAAATCTGCTAGTTGGCGCGGCGCTTTGCCGCCGCGTAGCGGCGCTCCAACTGCATCATGCGGCCGAACAAATCCGCGACGTTGCGCCGCGAATTATCCGCATCGATTTCGCGATAAATCGTATCCACGGTAACCGCCAGCCGCTCCGCGTCCAGCCAATGGCCGAACGACCCGAGCGTGATATCCTGCGCGGCCTGCCATGAATTCATTCCCGCGCCGTGGCGTTTGCGCGTTTCGCTATCGACATAAACCAGGTAGTCCTGCATCCGCTTGACGCCCGCCTTGTCAGTGATCGGGCCGTGGCCGGGGACAATCACGTCGGCGTCGAGGGCCATGATTCGATCGCAGGCTCTGATCCAGTTGTTCATCGGGCCCGCCCACGCGATTGGAGTGCCGTCGACAAACAGGATATCGCCCGTGTAGACGACGCGATTCGCGGGGACAAAAGCGATTACGTCGCCGGCCGTGTGCGCAGGCCCCACCTGGATAAGCTCAACGCGCTTGTCTCCGACCGTGATCGTTTCCTCGCCGGCAAAGGTCTGGTCCGGGAGCCTGAAGGTCACGCCGGCAAAATCGAACGCGCCGAAGATTCGCTTGAAGAAAGCGCCCACCTCGCCCATCGAGTCCGCGTTCTTCATCACTTGGGCGAGCATCTGCGGATTGCCCTCTTCACGCATTTCGTGGGCAGTCGCCTCGGACGCTATGATCACAGCATTTTTCGCAAGGCGGTTGCCAAAAGTGTGATCGCCGTTCGAGTGCGTGTTTACTACGAATCCGATCTCGTCCGCACCGAGCCCCGTCGCGTCCCGCATCGCGGCGAGCATCTCGGCGGTCAACCGCTCGTCGAACAGCGTATCGACGAGCAGCGACTGGTCTCCGTCGGTAATCAAGCCCGCGTTGCTATAACCCCAGGTGCCCGACGGCTGCAAGTACGCATATGCGCCGCGGCCGAGGTCATGCAGCCCCTTGGCGAATTGCCATTTGCTCATGTGTATCACCTGTCTGCGGAACCGTTCGCCGGTTGACCCGCCGGCCAATTGCATGGCACTTCGAGCAGCGCATTCTTCACCCCGGGAGCGAAACGGAATACGCGAGTATCGCGAGAATCCACCGAAGCTGGCAAGCCGACGCGGGTGCCGCTCACTGTATAGACCGTCACGCTGTGCCCGCATGCGTTGACTGCGTTGACACCGGGTCGCCAACAGCGGCAGTCGCTAAACCACCGACGAGCGAGTCCAAGGAGGGTGCCTTCGATGCTCTTTCGTGGAGCTTCAAACCTCGATCCGAGCGAAGTCTCCACCGCTTCGGCTTCCGCATCACCGCGGTTCGGCGAGATCAGCGTTCTGCGCGAGGCGCTGGACGGACGGCCGCCCACGGTCGCCGATTTGCGCAACCTGACTTACACCGGGATGGTGCTTGGCGAGCCGATGCGTTTTTATCCGCCGGTCTGGGCGGTCGAGCGATCGCCGATCGAAGACGACGAGGTCATGAGAGCAGCCGTTCTTCGGCTAATCTCGATTCCCGGCGCTCACCCGGCTTCGCAGGCAGGAAGCACGCCTATTGCGCCGGTGTTCCCTCGGAAGGCAGGGTCTGTCTCGATTCGACCCGGCAATCCGGCGCGTCAATTCCCAAAAATCCGCTCGATAACTTGAGTTTAGCGTAATTGCAACCAAATTCGCTTATGGTCTGCTATTTGCTCGTCTTGTCCGGTTGCAGGCCGGTTCAACGCCAACCGTAGTGCCTGCGATCGCCTGATCGTCCTGGGATTTGCCCATGATCATTTGAAGATGGATGACAGCGCGTCGGCATCATTGAGGCGGAACAAATCCAAGGAGGACATGGATCAATGAATAGACTTGTCGCATGGCTCTTCCGCACGGCTGCGATCGGTGCCTGTCTCTTGCTATCCAGCTGCGTCCTTATCCACTCCAGCTCGATAAGCGAGACCTCCGGCGGAGGATCGGAGGTGACGGCCAAGCACAGCGACTACGGTCTGTTGCATCTGAGCGCGCCTTTGAACCTTACGACGGACGCAAACGCGGCCCTCGCCAAGCAGTGCCAAAGCGGGATGCTCTCGGATGTGCAAACGGAACTGTCGATGCGCGACTGGTTTTTGATTGTCCAAGAATACACTGTCACGGCCACTGCCGTCTGTAAGTAGGAGCGGGCCAATGAAGAACAAATCCAACGGCACATCGGCGAGCGGAGTCAGGTCGCTATTCCTCGCGCTGGCCGTAAGCGCACTATTTTCGTTGTCGCTATCGGCCTGCGTTTTCATCCACTCCAGCACCATAGGTGAAACCACCGGCAGCGGCACGCCGCTGAGCGCTACCTATAACGGCTACGGCATACTGCGCCTCACCAAACCTCAGGGCCTCACTTCGGACGTTAACGCCGAACTTGTGAAACAGTGCCAAAGCGGGCTTGTGACGGATGTGCAGACGCAACTGTCGATGCGGGATTGGTTCCTGCTTGTCCAATACTACACGCTCGAGGCCAATGCGATTTGCAAGCCGCCTCCGCCTCCACCGCCATCACCGCCACCTCCTCCGCCGCCGGCGAAGAAGAAGATCATCCTGCGCGGAGTTCATTTCGACTTTAACAAGTACAATATCCGGCGGCCCGACGCCGCGGTGCTCGATGAAGCCGCGAGCGTGCTCAAGGAGAATCCGGATGTGAAAGTCGACGTGAATGGATATACGGATTCGATCGGCAGCGAGGAATACAATCTGCGCCTCTCCGAGAAGCGCGCCGATTCGGTGGTGAACTATCTGGAGAAGCAGGGTGTATCGGCTGACCGGCGGACCCCACACGGGTGCGGC
>JAKAVX010000225.1 GCA_021827465.1 Deltaproteobacteria bacterium
GATGCCCGAGGACGGCGCGGGTCAGGAGCGATGCGCGCCGCCGCGAGCGCTCAATTCCGATTCCTCGGATTCGCCGACCATCTCGCGCACTCGGCCGCTTCGTTTGGCCCCGCTCTGACGTATGCCGAGGCGGTCAAGATAGTCTTCAAGCACCGTCCTGAGCTGACGGTTGAGACGCTCGATCTCGATCTCCTCCTGCGTCTTTGCCGGATGCTCCGACTCGTCCACGGGCATCCCGGGACGCCGACGCCCGTAGAGCTGCTGCATCCTGAGCTCCGCCTTGGCCAGCGTCTCCTTGTATTTCACGTCGAGATGGCCAAGCGCCGTCGCGAGGTCGCTCACCACCGCGAACCGCCGGCGCAGCATCCACCATTCGAACAGCGTGAGCACGGTCACACCCAGCATCAGCAGCGCAGCCGCTCCAACCCCAAGCGCGGCTCCGCGCCACCAGGGCAGGGTTTCCACGCCATGGCGCAAGGTCGCGTTCTCGGCCGTCAGGCTGTCGTTGTGCTCCTTGAGCGATAGAAGCTCGGCTTCGGCCTTCCCAAGCTTGTCATGGGTCTGTTGGTTGTCAGCCTGAAGGGCCGCGAGCTCGTGCTGGAGGCTGTGCCGCTCGGCTTCAAAAGGATTGGGAATCTTGAGTTTCTCACCGACAAACAGCTCCTCGTCGGGATGGATCCGATTGAGGTGCGCCAGCGCGTCGAGGTCGATGCCGAAGAATGAGGAGATCCTTCCCAGCGTATCGCCGGAGGCGACCGTGTACGGGAAATATTTTCGGGTGGTCGCCGCTGCCGAGGCCCTATGCGCGAACGAAGCTGCGGTCTTCGGCGCGGATGACGCCGCTGGCGCGGCCTGTCCGGCCGCCGCGTTCCGAGTGCGGGACTCAGCGGCGGGCACGGCAGCGCTGCGCGGCGGAATCGCAAGCGCCGGGATGTCGGAGACTGCCGCACTCGGAGCCGCCTCTTCAGCCGGCCGCGGGGCCGGAGCCGAGGGTGGAATGGTGCGCTCGGTGAACTGCGCCCAAGCCAGGCTGGCCGGAGCAAGCAGTGCGAGCAGCATCACGAAACAGAAACGGGTTCTGATGGGACGCATGTTGTACGGCGCACGCACAAATAAGCTACGCCTATTAGATTATTCCATTGCGCTTATTGTGGGAATGCCGCAATTTGGGACACCTGTCAGGCGCGAATCGGACTAATCGCAGCGTAGGCGGCGCCGACCACGCCGCCACTGGGACCGAGCGCGGCGCGTACGATTCGGGCCTGCGCGACCGAGGCCCGAAACGCGCGCGCCTTTATCTCGCGCGACATCGCGCGGCGCATGAACGGCAGCGCGCCGCCGACTCCGCCGCCGATAACGACCATCTCGGGGTCGAAGATATTGATAAACGAGGCAATCGCGATTCCGAGATAGCGGCCCGCGATTTCGAAAACCGAATGCGCAAGCGCGCTTCCGCGGCGCGCCTCGGCGGTCATCCTGCGCACCGAAAAATCGCCGCCGTCGTCCAGCAGCGCCGCGAGAAGCGGCGCGCCGCGGTCAAGTCCGAGCGCCTTTTCGACCAACCTGCGCATCCCTGAGGCCGAGGCATACGCCTCAAGGCATCCCACCGCGCCGCAGTCGCATCGCATCCCATCGGGCTCGACCGTCACATGGCCGAGTTCCCCCGCCATCCCGATTCGTCCGTGGACCAGCCGGCCGTCGACGATAATTCCGCCGCCGACTCCGGTTCCGAGCGTCAGCAACACGACGTCTTTGCGTCCGCGGGCCGCGCCGCGCCAGAACTCGCCGAGCGCCCATGCGTTGGCGTCGTTCTCGACCACCACTTTGCGGCCGAGGCGCGCTTCGAGCCTGCGTCTTAGCGGAAATGAGCGCCACGCCTTCACGTGCGGCGCGGCTATCACGGTCCCGGTCTTCAGGTTGAGCGGTCCCGGCACCGCGACTCCGATCGCGCGGGCGCGACCGAGTCCACGCCGATGCGCGGCGCTTTCGAGCGCCAGGATCTGGGTTGCGATATTCTCGACGATCTCAGCCGCGGAGCTTGTGGCGCGGGCCGGTCCGCGGCGCATCAGCAGGACCTCGCCACTGGCCGACACGGCCGCCGTTCGGATATTCGTTCCACCCATGTCGAGCCCGACCACGTAGCTTCGGCTCATCGCGCGCCCGCGCCCTTCCATCGCATCAGCACCAGGTACTCGACGTTCCCGGCCGGGCCTTTTATGGGAGATTCCATCGTACCTGTCACTTCAAGCCCGATTCCGCTCGCGAACGACACGATCTTGTCGAGCGTCTCGGCGCGCAACGCTTCGTCGCGCACCACGCCGCCCTTGCCGACCTTGCCCTTGCCGACCTCGAACTGCGGTTTCACCAGCGCGACGATTTCGGCCTCATCAGCGGCAAGTTTCGTCACCGCGGGGAGAACGAGTTCGAGCGAGATGAAGCTCGTGTCGATTACGATCAGGTCGGGGCGGTACGGCAGGTCGTCGGGAGTGACGTAGCGGATATTGGTCCGGTCCATCACGACGACGCGCTGGTCATGGCGCAGCCGTTCGGCCAACTGCCCGTAGCCAACGTCGAGTGCGACGACCATCGCGGCTCGGTTTCGCAGCAGCACGTCGGTGAAACCGCCGGTCGAGGCGCCCACGTCGAGCGCGCGCCGGCCTTCGACCTGCACGCCGAAGCGCTCGATCGCGGCGGCGAGCTTGTGGCCTCCGCGGCTTGCGTATTCGGGACCGCCCGGCAGGACGGCTATTTCGGTGTCGGCGTCAACCTTGAGATCGGGCTTCAGCGCGGGCTGCGAATCGACGCGCACGCGTCCTTCCATCACGAGTTTGCGCGCCATCTCGCGGCTTTCGGCAAGGCCGCGCCGCGCCATTTCGACGTCAAGCCGCTGACGCATCGGGGAATACCCCTGCTCAGAAAGGCGGTTCTTCGCCGCCGCCGCGACGCTCGGAAGCCACGCGCGGGGTCTCGTCGAGTTCTGAGACGTCAAGCGGCTCGCTTTTGAGTTCGCCCTCGGCGTTGCGGCTCAGGACCTCGACCTTGCGCTCGACCTCGTCGAGCTTCTGGTTGAGCGATCTGACGAGCGCAACTCCCCGCTCGAAGGCGGCGATTGATTCCTCGAGGGCGAGTTCTCCGGAGTCGATTTTGGCGACTATGTCCTCGAGGTCCTTCAGTTCGTCTTCGAACTTTCTCGTCTTCGCGGCCATCGCGCTCCTCACACCTGGCGGCTTTCGGCGCGCGCGCGGAGTCGCCCGCGCCCGAGCCGGATTTCGAGCAGATCGCCGATTTCGACGCTTTGGGCGTCGGTCACCGCGCGCCCGTCACGCTCATTGGTAACCACGGCATAGCCGCGTTCGAGAACCCGAAGCGGCGAGAGCGAATCCAGTTGGGTTGCGAGCGCGCCAAGGCGCCTTTGCCGGCTTTCCAGAACCGAACGTCCCGCCGCGGCAAGCAGGCCGGAAAGCCTCGCCACGTCAAGGCGCACCTCGCGTATGGCGCCGACAGGCGCGCGCAGCCGTCCCGCAAGCGCGTTTACCCGGATACGCGAATCGCGGGCGCACCTGTCGATCGCAAGCTTCAGATCGAAGGCCGCCTCGTCGAGGCGTTGGCGGGCGTCGCGGATGAGAATGCGCGGATTCCTCACGCGGGAGCCGAGACGGGCCACTTCCTCGGTGAGATCGGCCAGCGCCTTGCGTGTCGCGCTCTCCATCCTGTGGGCGAGCGCGGCTATCCGCTCGCTCAACTCGGATTTGTCGGGCACGACCGCGTGCGCGGCGAAGGTCGGCGTCGGTGCACGGAGGTCGGCCACGAAGTCGGCTATCGTGTAGTCGATTTCGTGACCCACGGCCGAGACGATCGGAGTCGCGGAACGGCAAATCGCGCGCGCCACGACTTCCTCGTTGAACGCCCACAAATCCTCGAGCGAGCCGCCGCCGCGGCCCACGATTATCACTTCGGCGCGCCCGTCGCGGTTCAGATCCTCGATCGCCTGCGCGATCTCTTCCGCCGCACCGGCGCCCTGCACGCGGGCAGGGCGGACCAGCGCGTGGAGATTCGGAAAGCGCTCGAACAGGACGCGCAGGATGTCGCGCAGGCCCGCGCCACCGAGCGCGGTCACGATTCCGACGGTCCTCGGCAGGAACGGAAGCGGGCGCTTGCGCGCGGGGTCGAACAAGCCTTCGTCGGCAAGGCGCTTCTTCAACTGCTCGAAGGCGACCTGGAGCGCACCGGCGCCGCGCGGCTCCATCTCCTCGGCGTAGAGCTGAAGGCTGCCGCGGGTTTCGTAAACGTTGACCCGCCCGCGCACGATAACCTGCATCCCGTCGGCGGGGCGAAAGCGCAGCCGGCGCTTTGCCGACGCGAACATCACGGCGCTTATCGCCGCGTTCGCATCCTTGAGCGTGAAGTAGAAATGGTTCGAGTTGGCGAAGCGGGCGTTGGAGATCTCACCCACCACCCAGCATTGGCCGTCGAAACGCTCTTCGAGCGCCTCGCGCACCATCCGGACCAACTGCGTCACGGTGAGCGCTGAGCCGCGCCGCACTCCGAGAGCAAGATCGAGTTGCCCGCCCATCGTGCCTAGCAACTTACCAGAACGCCGCTCGCCAAACCTAGAAGGCAGCGGCGATCGAGCGACGGCCGGAACAGGCTGCGGGAGCGAGCCGCGATCAAGGCGCGTCGCGGCCCGGGCCGAGGAAAAAAGAAAGCGGCCGGAAGTTCCGGCCGCTTTCGGTCAAATCAGCGGATATGCGGCGCTAACGGGTCGCGGTGCTGGCCGCGCTCGCGGTGGCCGAGCTGTCGCGCTGGGCGAGCTGAAGCTGGTAGTTCTTCCAGTGATTGAGGATATCGATCGCCTTGTCGAGTTGGAGATCCTTGGGCTTCTTCGCCTTGGCCGCCGTCTTGCCCTTGAGGAGCTTCGTGCCCTGATTTTCTTCCTGCCTCTGCTCGCGATGCTCGAGCTTGGGGTTCTGGCCGTTGTTGAAATGGCCGGGCAGCTCGTTTTCGCGAATCTCGGGATTGGTCTCGATTTTCGCGCCATGCTTTTCGAGCGAGGCGAGCGTCGGTTGCGGATTCTGAACCTCGATGTCCGGCGTGATTCCGACCGCTTGGATCGATCTCCCGTTGGGCGTGTAGTAGCGCGCCGTGGTCAGCCGCAGCGCCGAGTGATCGTCAAGCGGCAGGATCGTCTGCACGGAACCCTTGCCGAAGGTCTGGGTGCCCACGATGATGGCGCGGCGATGGTCCTGCAAGGCGCCCGATACGATCTCGCTGGCGCTGGCGGTGCCGCCATTGACCAGCACGACCATCGGATAGTCGTTAAAGTCGGTCTTCCGCTGCGCGAAGTACTTCTGCTCCTGGCTCGGATCGCGAGATC
>JAKAVX010000226.1 GCA_021827465.1 Deltaproteobacteria bacterium
CGGGCGAAGGTCGAACTCGTCGAAGGCGAGCAGGTCGAAGACGAAATCGTAGGCCGGCGTCGCAAGGCTCAGCCGACGCGCCGCCGACGCGTCGCGCACGTGCATGCGGCGTTGCAGCGCCTGGAAGTCGGGCCGTCCCTTTTCGTCGAGCGCTACTATCTCGCCGTCCATCACGAAGCGCTCGTAGGGCAGGGCATCGAAGGCGAGCGCAATTTCCGGATAGCGCTCGGTGATAACCGCGCCGCTTCGCGCGTAAAGCCGCACCGGACCGCGATCGCGAATCGCGAGCGCCCGAACCCCGTCGTACTTTGTTTCGTAGAGCCACTTCGCGCTGTCGAACGGCTCGCGACCCAGGCGCGCAAGGCTGAGTGGGAAGCCCTTCATCTCAAGCCGCGCCGAAAGCCCGGGCGCGTGGGCGCGCCTCAAGTCCGCGGCGGCCTGCTTCGCGACCTGTCCGGCCTCGCGCATCTCGTCGACCGTGAAGCCGGAGAGCACCGAACCCGGATGGGTTTCGGTTACGTCCTCACCGATTGCGTGTTCGTCGCGTTTCTTAATGAGCAGCCAGTTTTCCTTTGCCTGTGCGCCGCTGCTCTTCAGATGCGTGCGCACGAGTGTGTAGGCGCCGCGCAACTTGTAGCCGCGAAGCTCGATATCGAGCTTGCCCTTGCGCACCGCGTCGGCGGCGTCGGAATCGGGCGGATCGACGACCGAGTAGCGGCCGCGATCCCATACGATTACCGAGCCCGCGCCATAATTTCCCGGCGGAATCACGCCTTCGAAGTCGGCGTATTCGAGCGGATGGTCTTCGACCATGACCGCGAGCCTGCGCTCGGCGGGATTGAGGGACGGTCCCTTGGGAATCGCCCACGAGCGCAACACGCCTTCCATCTCGAGGCGTAAATCGTAATGGAGCCGGCGGGCGAGATGCTTCTGGACAACGAACATCCCGGCCCGCGCGTGGCGGGTGGCCTCGGACGCCTTGGCACCGCCGAAAGGTTCCGGGGTGCGGTCGACGTGCCGCTTGCGTCTGTATTCATCGACCGCCATCGGGGCAGGTCCGCATCCGACCGCGGCGCGGCGGGACACGCGAGCACGTTACGGAACAGAGTATTCGAAAGCGCGCCCGGGGTCACCCGCCGCGCGACGGCCGATTTGCCCCGTGTTCAGTTGATGAAATAGCCCGCGACCACCCATCGGCCGTCCTGGAGCATCGTGAGCACGGTCTCGTTGGCCGAGTCCTTATGCTCGAAGCGGCTGCGGTAGCGCACGACGACGTAATTGCCGAAGGAATTGGCGGGCGAATCGGAGAGCTTGTTGGCGTATTGCTCCTCGGCGACGGTGCGCTGCAGCACGTTCCCCATCGGCTTGCGATAGCCCTCGAGGCCGTGGATCCATTCCTTCTCGGACATCTCCTTCTGGAAACCCGACGCGGTTGCGGCCCAGGCCTTTGCGTAATCGCCCGCGTCAACCAGCTTGATCCATTGATTGGCGGCTTTGAGGCCGTCGGCCTTTGCCTTTACAACGTTGACCGGGCCACCCCGCGTGCACGCGGAGAATCCGATCGCGAACGCAGCGACAATCGCGACAGCGGCGAGCCGGTTATTCCTGGTCGAAGATCTATACGTCACGGACAAATCTCCCTGCGCGTTGCAATCGGAATTTTTGCCTAATACCTTTTTCAGTACCATTTGTAGCCGGGGTTCGATGCGGGAGCCCGGCATGAGGCGGAGGATGCGGAGTATTGTGGTTGCGGCTCTCGCCGGTGTCTCATTGGTAGCGTCGCGTTCGCTGGCGGTGCCAGGTTCAACGACAAATCTCTTGGCAACGATTACTCGTTCAAGCTCGCGGGAGTCCAGTCCGGGTCCGCCACGGCGTGTTCCATATCGGCGTATCGGCGGATGGGGTGCTGAGCTTCAACGGCCGCGGAACAGTCAACGGCGGAACGATACTATACAACGACTGCGTGCGCGCCTGTACCGGCAGCCTCAGGGATGGCGCTTACGCGGCCAACCCCGACGGCATCGGGGAGCTGACCCTGGTCTTAGACGGCAGCGCGTGCAACACGACTATCGCGCTCGGCCTGGACAGCGCGATGCTCAAGGCCGGCAGGAGGCCTATCTGTCCGGAGAGAGCACCGCTCCTCTTTCGGCGGTGCTGAGCGGGGAACTCTCGTTGAACAAAAATTTCCCATAGTGGTTAAGCCGCGTACGGACGAGGGAAACGGGCGAGAGATTTCCAAAGAGAGGATTTGAGCGCGGACCGGCGCGTCCGCGAATTGCGATTTATCGCAAATCGGGCGGGTCTCCTCTGGCCTTGGAGTTGCCATACCGCTTAAATACTCGGCGCGGGGGTTTCCAGATGCGGATATCGAGGAGCTTGTTCAGCGCGCTGTTGCCGATACTTCTGCTGGCCGGGATGGTCGGCGGCCCGGCGACGGCGTTCGGACAAACGAGCGAGGTCGCCTCGCTTGGCGGGCAAATCAGTTCGGATTTCAAGTACACGCTCGACAACGTACAGATGGACGCGGTCGATATCGGCACCTCGCCGCTTTACGTCGCGAGCCCGAACAGCGTGTTCCGTTCACCAAAGTTCTATATCGCAGCCGCGGGAGTCGGCGCGGTATGGGGCGGCGCGTTCGCGCTCGACCAGACGATGCGGGCGCGGCTTCGCGACATGAACAAGGGAACCGCCAACAACCTTGCATACGCGAGCTACGCAATCACGGGCGGCGGCACGGCGCTGCTGTACGGCTACGGCCTTTACGCCAACGACGCGCGCGCGCGTCATTACGCGATTACCGCGGGCGAGGCCGCCGGGGTCGCCACAATATTCGACGAATTCGTGATCAAGTACGCCTTCGGCCGGCTGCGCCCACGCCAGGACGGTCACAGCCATACCCGGTTCTTCGACGGCGGGCGCTCGTTCGTCTCGGGCGAGGTCACGCCGATATTCGCACTCGCGGCCGGGGTGAGCGAGTATTTCGACAACAAGTGGTATATCGCGCTGCCGGTCTATTCAGGGGCGATGGCCGACGGCTTCAGCCGGATGGGTCACGACGCGCATTGGTTCTCCGACGTGGCCGGCGCCGCGATGCTCGGATGGGGAACCACCGAGCTTTTCATCTACCTCCATCGCGAGCATCTTGCCGAGCCCGATCGATGGCGCATCTTTCCGGTGAGCGCTCCCGAGCCTGCCAATCCCGGCGCGGCCGCACCAGCAGGTCTCGGACTCAGCTACTCGTGGTAATGGTGCCGCGCCGCGGCGAACGCTGAGGGCACGCGCGTCCCATCGCGTGGCACGGTTCGTCCGCGTGCGTGCGGCTACGAAGCGAAGCGACGGCGGCGCGCGTCCTCGGCCTTCTGCTCGCCGCTTTCCGCCGCCGGCGCGATTGCCCGCTCGGAAGGTGCGACCAGGCCGTGAGCCCTGCGCCAGGTTCTGAGCCAGTCCTGCAACTGCTCCATATAAGTGTAGAAGACCGGCGTGATGTAGAGCGTCAGGAACTGCGAGAAGAATAATCCGCCCACGACGGCCACGCCGAGCGGACGGCGCGACTCCGAGCCTGCGCCAAGCCCTATCGCGATCGGCAGCACGCCGAACAGCGCCGCCATCGTGGTCATCATGATCGGCCGGAAGCGGACCGTCGCGCCTTCGAAAATCGCCTCCGCGGCGCTCTTGTTTTCGGTGCGCTGCGCGTCAAGGGCGAAGTCGATCATCATGATCGCGTTCTTCTTCACCAGGCCGACCAGCATGATCACGCCGACGAAGGCGAACAGATCGAGCTGCATCCCGAAGATCCAAAGCGTCAGCAATGCGCCAAGTCCGGCCGAGGGAAGGCCCGAGAGAATCGTTATCGGATGGACGAAGCTTTCATACAGCACGCCGAGCACGAGATAGATGACCAGGATCGTGACGATGAGCAGTATCCCGAGCCCGCGCATCGAGCTCTGAAACGCCTGCGCCGCGCCCTCGAACGATGTCGTTATCGACGCGGGCAGCGTGTCGTTGGCAAGATGCTTGATCTGGTCGAAAGCCTTCGCCAGCGAGACTCCGCGCGCCACGTCGAACGAGATTGTGACGGCGGGAAGTTGTCCGAAATGGTTGATCGAGAGCGGGCCGAGAGTGCGCTTGAACTTGACCAGCGTGTCGAGCGGAACCAGCGAGCCGCTGCTCGAGCGCACGTAAAGCATCGAGAGCGTCGAAGGCCGGTTCTGGAACTGCGGCTCGACCTCCATGATGACTTCGTATTCGTCGTCGGAGGCGTAGATGGTCGAGATCTGGCGCGAGCCGTATGCGTCGTAGAGGGCGTCCTCGATCGCCTGGGCCGAGACGCCAAGCGTGTGGGCCTTGTCGCGGTCGATATCGACGGTGACCTGCGGATTGGCGATCTGCAGGTCGCTGTTGACGCCGCGCAGGTCGTGCATCGCGCGCATCCTGCGCTCCAGTATCTGCGCGTACTTGTACAGTTCGTCGGTGTTCGGACCCTGCAGCGTCATCTGGTACATGCTGCGGGTGAACTGGCCGCCGACCTGTATCGGCGGCGGGTTCATCAGGAACACTTCGAGACCGGGAATCGAGTTGACCTCGGGTCGGAGCCTGGCGATCAGCTGATCGACGCTGAGCTTGCGCTCGGAGCGCGGAATCAGGTGGCAGAACAGGATTCCGCTGTTGGTGCCGCCGCCCGGGCCGCCGGTGCCGATGCTCGAGAAGAAGGCCTTGACGTCGGGATTCTTTATCACCATGTGCGCGAGGGCGAGCTGATGGGCCTTCATCGCGTCGAACGAGATTCCCTGGCGCGCGAGCGTGAACATCACGACTTCGTTGTTGTCCTCGCTCGGGATGAAGCCCTTCGGAATCGCGTAAAACATGAAGACGGTCGCGGCCAGAAGCGCTCCCGACATCACCATCGTGGCGAACCGATGGCGCATCACCCAGACGAGGCTCTTCTGGTAGGCCTGTAGCGAGCGATCGAACCATCGCTCGGTCACCTGGTAGAAACGTCCATGATGTTGGCTGTGCTGCGGGCGCAGGAACCGCCCGCACAGCATCGGGGTCAGCGTCAGCGATACGAAGCCCGAGACCAGGATGGCGGCGGCGATAGTGACCGCGAACTCGTGCAGCAGGCGGCCCATGATCCCGCCCAGGAACAGCACCGGGATAAACACCGCGGCCAGCGAAAAGGTCATCGACAGGATCGTGAAGCTGATTTCGCGCGAGCCGTCGAGCGCCGCCTCCAGAACTCCCCTGCCCATCTCGAGATGGCGCACGATGTTCTCGAGCATCACGATCGCGTCGTCCACCACGAACCCGACCGCCAGCGTGATCGCCATCAGCGACAGGTTGTCGAGCGAGTAG
>JAKAVX010000227.1 GCA_021827465.1 Deltaproteobacteria bacterium
AGCGTCCTGCCCTAAAAACTTGGCTTCCAGTTCTATTGAAGCGCGCTTCTTGGGATCCAGAGGCAAAGCGATCTTGTCCAGCCCCTCGCCGGGGTGAACCTGCTCGTAAAGCTTGCCGACCTCTTGCGCAATCTCGCCGATTATCTTGTTCGTGAAACCCTGCCGCTGCTCGATGCAGTGCCTGAGTGCCTCCTCCAGCTTTGGTACCAATGTAGCCAACTGGATGCGCGTGGCGAGGTTTTGCTCGTAGCGATCATTTGCCGCGGACAAGGTCTGAACAAACTTCTTTTCGTCACGCCATGATGCTTCCACCGCGGGCCATGACTGAGCCGTTGTCTCGTTAACCTGCAGCCATACGGAAATCGATAGTGGGTCAGCGCTAGGTGCATCGATAGGCAGGGTTACCTCAGCCCTCCACGCATGGCTTCCCTCAGCCCGTTTATACGCATCAACGGCATCTGCATAGTCGGCATTAAGTTGGGTCATCGCGCTTTGCGCGGCCGTCAACGCTGTTGCGCATTGCTGGCGCTTTCCCGTCGCCGATCGCAATGCTTCTAAATCAGCGAGTTGAGCTGCGAGTGCGTCTGCCAGTCCTACCGCATTCTCTTGGCTGCGACACAGAGGACATTCGACCACATCAGGATGGTCATGCAAATATTTGCTGCCCGCTTCCAACAACTCCAACGTGTCAGCAGCGCTGCCGGTAGCCGCGTTCGCCGCTGCCAGCAGCGCCATTTCTGCTTTGGCGAGCGCCTCCGTGGCTTCTGCCAACGCCTTTTGGCGCGTCTTCGCTCTTTCGGGGAAACCCGTAAGTGCGTCAAATGCGGTTCGGAGCTTTCCGACGGCCGCGATGTCACCGCCAAGATCGGTCATCGGCTCGGCGATTTTCTGCTTAGCCCACGTCACCGCGTTCAGTCCAGCTGGCTCCCCGGCTGCTTCATAGAAGCCCTGCAGCTCCTGAAGGCTCTGGCCCTCTGCTCGCTCGGCAGTCGTGCACTCATCCCGGAGGCTTTTGGTCTGCTTTCTCAACGCCTCTTCAGATATCTCGAAAGTAGCTATATCGATAAAACGTTTGATGGCCTCGTAGCGCTCCGCTGGTGCTGCCTTGATCAGATCAAGCATCTGCTGGCGCCGCAGCAATTCGATCTTCGGGCGCAGTGTCGTGGGCGACACGTTCACGTCCTTGCCGATCATCTTGCCGGAACACGTGCCGGCGTTCGTCTCTAACGCCACTGACAAGTCCCCGAGGGACCTCCCGGTCGTCGGCCAGTACTTTTCTAGTCCCCTACCAAGGCCATATCCGTCGAGTGACGATACGCGCCCATGCGCCA
The DNA here is from genome assembly GCA_021827465.1 of Deltaproteobacteria bacterium. The sequence continues at coordinate 1,332 of JAKAVX010000227.1, forward strand.
GCAATTCAAAGGCGTCGCAAATCGTGGTCTTTCCCGTGCCGTTCTCGCCATAGATCAGCGTAAGCTTCCGGCCTTTCTCAAACGGCAACGTAAACGTAGTAGAGGATCCCCGAAATGCCGTGATGCTAAGCGACTTTAGCGGAGCAATTGCACTCATTCCGAGACCACTCTTGCTTGAGCTAGGTCGATTTCGTGCTTCCAATCCTGGCCTCTCATGTCACCGGCAGCAATCTTGGCGATCAGGGCGTCACGCTTGTTAGCTCGAAGCAACCCCGCTGCGATCAGGTTATCGACAAGCTCCGCGGATAGAGTCTCCGATGGTGATGGCTTAACGGTCACTGAATCCTCCAGCGAATCGTGAATAGCAGTTTCTGGTCGACAGTCTGCTCCAGCTTCCCCTCAATCTGCGCGATCAGCTCGGCGCGCTGTGCGTCGATCCGGTCCTGCGCGTCGAACAGCGTACGGCGCTTCATGGAGCGTTCAGCCTCAAGCGCCTTGACCATCTTTTGCCCCGCTAGCTTTTCCTCCAACGTCAAGGCAACCGTGGCGGTTCTTCGGGCTTCCTTCATCTTCCGGTCCAGATCTTTTAGTTCGCGCTCCAGGCCGACCTTGAGATCGTCGGCCCAACCATCTAACTTGTCGGCCTCCATCTCGAAGAAACGGGCATTGCGCTCCGATATGCCACGGCGAATCCGATTCTGCTGATCGGCGAGCCGCGCTGCAAGTTGCAGCTCAACAGCCTCAGGCGCAGTGATCGGTGAGCCGATATGAGCGCCGATGGTGAGTAGGCGGTTCGCGGTCTCTTCGCTCAGCACCGCGGTGTCGTCGCATTGACCCGCGACCAACAAGTGATCTTCGCTCTGGCCGAGGGCGTTAATAGACAAAAGCGAGGCTGTCATCCAGCCGGCTTTACCGACAAAAGGTTCGACTACGCTGATACGCCCCTCGTGGGCTGTATAGTTGAAAACAATCTCGCGGGCTGGCAGTTCGCGCTGCAACGCGTGAGTGACGAGGGCATCGCCCAAGGGGTGATTGAGCCGGAAGAGGTGCGCCTCGCCCGATCGGCGCGGCAGCTCGTAGAGGCCGGTCGGTATCGAGCGATCGCTAACCCAATCCGGCAGTGCGTCGAGGCAAAAAGACGATCCGTTGGTGAAGGATGCTGAACCTTTCAGTTCATGCTCTGCGAGACGCATCAACTGGCGCTCGAAGTGCTGGAGGTGCTGGCCGGTGTCCTGATCGCGGAGCTTGAGTTTTTCGCGCACTTCGTCGTCGAAGTTCTCCAGGAGCTTTCGACGAGCTAGGGTCATTGCTTCGCTGATCTCCGAACTCAACTCACGCTGGAGGCTGTCGAAAGCCGCCCTAATTTCGGCAGGCTGCCGACATTGCTGGTAAATCCCGGCAATGCGCTTCTCGAAATCAACGCCGGATTCGACGACGCCCAGTACCTCGTCGCTGGCTCCGAATACGCCCTCGAAGAGCTGGAATTTCTCGGAAAGAAGTTGGTAGACGCGTTGATCGGCCTCATTCTTGCGGTTGAGGAAATTGACCACGACGACATCGTGCTTCTGGCCGTAACGGTGGCAACGGCCGATGCGCTGCTCGATACGCGCCGGATTCCAGGGCAGGTCGTAATTGACGATCATGGAGCAAAACTGGAGGTTGATGCCCTCGGCGCCCGCCTCCGTTGCGATCATGATCCTGCCGCGATCTCGGAAATAATCGACAAGGGCCGAACGCATGTCGGCCGTACGCGAGCCAGTAACACGGTCAGATCCGGCATGACACGCCAACCATTCTTGATAGATGGTGCGCGACTGTTCATCGGTGTTGCTGCCGTTGAACAAGACGATGGAATCCGCCCATGGGCTGTCCGCCAGCACGCGTAGCAGATAGGACTGCGTGCGCCGGGACTCGGTGAAGATAATCGCCTTTTCCGCCGCGCCAAACTCGCGAGCCTTTGCGAAGCCAATCTCCAAAGCGGTGAGCAAAGCGCGCCCTTTGGCGTTTTGCTCAATGGACGTTGCCAAAGCGGCGAACTCACGCAACTCGGCGATCTCTGCTTCGAGCGCGCGCAGGTCTGCCTCGCTCAATGGCTCGGCCGCATCATCTTCAGCCCATTCTTCCTCAGTATCGTCGAGCGCCTCGTAGTCTTCATCGACCGCGTCGCTCAGGGAAGCCACACGCCGGCCCTTGTTAAGCCGCAACTGGAGACGCTCGGAGATGGACGAAAGCGCCCCAGCGATTGCGAAGGACGACGACGCCAGCAGCTTGCGCAATACCAGTGTCATGAGGGCACGCTGGCCGGACGGTAGAGCCTGCAAATTGTCGCGTTGAAGGTAGGCAGTGACGAGCTTGTAGAGCCGGTCCTCGGCCTCGTCCGGGCTGAATTCTTGCAAGATCGCGTGGCGTTTGGTATAGGGCACATAAGCTGTCACCTGCCGACGTAGAGTGCGATGACAGATGGGCTTTAAACGTTCGCGCAAAAGGTCGAACGCGCGCTCCTGGGGCACACCGGCGAACTGTTCGCGGAAGCTGTTAATGTCGCCGAACGAATGCTCATCGATGAAGCTAACGAGGCCGAACAACTCTAACAGCGAGTTTTGAAGCGGCGTCGCCGTCAATAGCAGTTTGTTGCGTTGGGCGAGCGCTCCCTTAAGGGTATTGGCGATAACGTTGGAAGGCTTATAGACGTTCCGGAGCCTATGGGCCTCGTCCATGACTACCAAATCCCATGGCGTTCCCGCCACCTCCGCCGCCTTGCTTCGCGCGAACTGGTAGGAACAGATAACGACGCTATCGCGCGGCTGGAACGGACTGGAATTCCCAGCCTTGATCTCGGCGTTGAAGGAGCGTGCTTCTAAAATCGTACAGGGGATGAAGAACTTTTCGTTCAGTTCCTGAAGCCACTGCTTACGTAGGTTGGCCGGAACGACGATGAGGATACAGCGTTTGCCCTCTGCCCAGCGCTGAGAGATTACTAACCCAGCCTCAATCGTCTTGCCTAGGCCCACCTCATCGGCAAGCAGAGCCCCCTTGGATAGGGGAGATGCGAATGCAAAAAGGGCAGCATCGACCTGATGTGGATTCACATCGACTTGTGCCCCAGCAACAGCTACCGCCAGACGTTCGGCGCTATCAGAGGATCGCCGCCGCGTGAGGTCGTGGGCAATGTATTTTGCTTGATAGTCGGTGATCATCGTTCCAGTTTTTTCAATATCGATCCACCACTGTTGACCGCTGCATCGTCCATGCTGGGTGTTTTTTCGCGCGGCTTTGCTCTCAAACGACGGGGCGCCGCCCGTTGTACGGATACGGGCGGATGGTTAGCGGCAAATTTCGCATACCGGACCTGCGGGACGACATTCTCAGCCGCCGAGCGGGCGCCCTTATAAATTTGGCCGCACCGAGACTTTTGGCGCACTCTAGGCGGCATTCACTTCGCTTTCGAAGGCTCGGAGCTGATCGATCACCCAATCGAACGACGGCGGATGACTTAAGAACATTTGTCGCATACCTCGATAATCGCCGGCCAGGTCGCGCAGCTTCTCGCGACTTGGAACAATGGCGAGCGAACCCGGTCTAGCTAGGTCGTAGCGCGCCCATCCCGAGTGGTAATAGACATCTTTGAAAATGCGCACATCGTCAAGCATCGCAAGATCACGAGAGGCAGTTTTGCCGATCTGCGTTTGAAGCATCGCCGCGACATCGGAATAATGACGCGAAAAGAACCGCTTCGTCTCGCCGCGGAAACTCTCTGCGTGCAATGCGGTTACCTTTTCCCAGAACGTTCTGCCGGGCGCGAGAACGTTGCAAATAACCTGAGGGCTCCGCAAGAGCATGGGGATCTCGGCCAGAAAAGGCACTATCGTCCTGGGTTCTTGCGGATCCGTCTTGGCGCGCCAGCCCAATTCTATTTTAACTCTTCAGATCTTTACGGAGCCAAGCATACTCGAATAGTCTAGGTGGGGAGTGCTCTGACGGGACTGGAAGAGCAACGCATTACTATCCGTCGG
>JAKAVX010000228.1 GCA_021827465.1 Deltaproteobacteria bacterium
GGGCTGATCGAAAGCGGGGTCCTTGTCCGGATTGAATAGCGGCTTGCCCTGGGTCTTGCTTTTCGCCTTGCCCGAGTCGTCAAGCGTGACGGTCATGAACGAGCCGTCGGCGCATATCGAGGAAAAGCGCCGGTTGCCGGAGACCAGTATCTCGGTGCATCCGGCGGTTTGAATCTCGCCCACAAACTTGCGCGCCTTGAGATCGACCACGCTGACCGAGGTTGCGGGCGTCATATTGGCGACCAGCAGGAAGCGGTCGTCGGACGTCAACCCGGCGTCGTAACGCTTGGGCACGACCAGGATTCGCTTGGACGGGATTACGACTTCGCCCTGGTAATTGAGCGTGTGCGCGTCGAAGATCGAGACCACGTCGGTGCGCTCGCCGCGCCATCCGCGCGAGTAATAGGTGTCGATCATGTAGAAGTGGCGGCGGTCGGGAGAGATCTCCAAATTGCTGAGGTAGCCGCCGCTTAGCTGCCCGAGCAGCCTCCGGGTGCGCCCGTCAATTATCCAAACCTTGCTGATAAGCCCGGCCGGCCACTGGAGATCCATCGCAAACACCCAGTCGGGCGAGGCCAGCGGAAGCGTGAGCGACTTCATCTGGTCGGGCGGGAGCTGGGCGCGGGCGAAACTTGCGCAACATATGAGCGCGGAAAGATAGGCGGCGAGCGTGAGTCCGATGCGCTTGGTCATCGCGAACCTTCTCCCCCGGCTGGGTCTACTCTTGTTAGTGCCCCTTGCGCTCATGCGTCAAGCGGAAGCGGCACTGAGATCGGCGCGGCGGGGGCTCTTATGGCGGGTCCAAAGAGCCGATGCCGGGGATGGTGAAACTTCACGCGCAGTCGGCTAAGTTTGACGGGACCGGTTAGAGCGGAGAGGTGGCCGAGCCCGGTTTAAGGCGCACGCCTGGAGAGCGTGTAAACTCGGAAGGGTTTCGGGGGTTCAAATCCCCCCCTCTCCGCCATCGAGTCCCAAAGGGGTTTACCGCGGCAAAAGAAATCGCGGCCGCATCGACAGCGGCCGCGACATTTTTGGCTTCGCTCAGGATCGCTGGCTGAGCTCCTTCGCGGAACGCAATCCTAGTGGCCCGCCTTCTCCCCGTCCGGGTTGATATCGATACCCGCGATATGAAGCGCCTTCTTTTTCGCGCCGTTCAGATCGTAGTACCGGCGCGTGACGATTCGCTGCGCGTAAAGGCCGCCGCCGGCCTGCACGTTCGTGACGGCTTTCCATCCGCCGAACGCATCCGCAGTCATGTCGCGGATCGCGTGAAAAAGCCGCGCGCGATACTCGCCGTCGACCCCGTTCATCGTCCCCATGTATTTGCGCACCAGCGGGCCGGTGACCTCATTCTCGAAATCCGCGATCGAGGGCGCCGTCAGCACCGAACCGCCCGAGATGTCGTGCAGATGACGGACCATATGGTTGTAATTCGCGGCGCCGTGATACTTGCCGGCGTTCGTGTACAGCTCGTTGGGAAATGCGCCCTCGGAGGTGACCTGGCAGTTAGAGATCGCCGCTTCCAGCGCCGCACGGACAAGCGTCGCGTGGATGATCATCTCGGAGATTTTTTCGCGGACGTGCGATTCCTTCGCGAGGCCGTTGGCTTCCGCGATTAGCTGCGCGAAGCCGACCATCTGATCCGCCTCCTCCGCCATCCCGGAAAGCCCGCCCAGTCTTTCCCACAGCCCGAGCGAATGCGCGAAGATCGCGGCCTGCTCGACCTGGCCGTCGAGGAAGATCCGTTCGTTCGGCACGAAGACATCGTCGAAGATGACGAAGCCCTCGGGCATGTGGGTTTTCGCCGAGACCGGAAAGTCCCGCAGGTCGCGATGGCGCGGGGCGTAGGTCGTATCGACGATTCTGACGCCCGGCGAATTGACGGGAACCAGGCACGCGATCGCGTACGATTCCTCGCCCGGATGCATCGCCTTGGTCGGGATCACCATCAGTTCATGGCATAGCGAGGCGCCCGTGATGTGCAGCTTGGCGCCCCGAATCACGACGCCGTCTTTGCGCCGCCCGACCACGTGCGTGTAGGCGTCGGGATCGTCCTGTTTGCCGGGCGGGCGGCTGCGATCGCCCTTCGCGTCCGTGATGCACTCGACGATCCGGATATCGCGACGCTGCGCGTCGCGCACGTACTCGAGAATTCGCTTGCTGAACTCGGGCAGGATATTGGCGATGCGGGTGGCCGCGGTCGTCAGGGTCATGATCGCCTGATAGGTCACGTTGGCCACGATGTCGGACTCGTGCAGCAGCGGAATTCGGTCGCGCAGTTCCGCGGCCGAATGGGGAATCGCCATGAGCTCGCTGACGGCGTTCGCTCCCGGCTTGTAAAAGCGGTCGTACCCGGAGGCGATTCGCGCGACGCAATCGGCCAGATGCTCGTGCTTCATGAAGTCGCGGATACGCTCACCCTCGAAGTAAATCTCCCGGTTGTCGTAAAGCGATTTCTTGTACTGCTCGCCGGTCATCATATGGCCGTCAATCTCCCTCGTGGTTTTACGGTCCTGTCCTCTCGAACGAATTGGCGCTTTCGCTGCTCGTTCTAGGCGGCTTCGGACTGAACGCCGTTGAGCTTCTTCACCTCGGGCATCACTTCCTTGGCGAACAGCCTAAGACTGCGCTCGGCGTCCTCGATCGGCATCCCGGCGTAGCTGAACACGCCGTTGAAATGGTCGGCGTTCACGCGACGGCGGATCTGGTCGATCTTGTTGAAGCACATCTCGGGCGTGCCCCACACCTGGAGATTGAGGAAGTACTCGATCGACGCGTCCTTGCCGTGGCCCTGCAGCATTTTCGCCATCTGCTCGTAATACTCGTAGCCCTTGGCCTTGCCGAAGTGATCGGCCGCCATCTCGTAATGGCGCAGCGCCGTCGCCCAGTAGCCGCCGATATATTTCACCGCCATCTCGCGCGCGCGGTCGGCGTTCTCGTCGCAGAACGTCCATCCCGCCGCGATCGTCGCGGGTGGCTCGCCGCCGTTGACCTGCTTGTAGATGGTGCGGTACTCGGCGAGTTCCTGCGCGACCGCCTCCCATGGCTTTTGCGGGATGATGAGAATACCGATACCGAGCCGGGCCATGATTCGCGACGACTCGGGCGACACGGCGGCGGCGTAGGTGCGGCCCTTGAACGACTTGAAGGGCCTCGGCCGGATGTCGCGGCGCGGCTGCTTTATGTACTTGCCGTCGAACTCGCAGTAGCCCTTCTCGAGCCCTTCGATGATCATCTCCGCGTATTCGACGAAGCGCTCACGCGACTCGCCGAGCGGAACCCGGAAGCCCTCGAACTCGATTCGGGCAAGTCCGCGCCCGAGCCCGAGGATCATGCGGCCGTTGGACTGATGATCGACCACCGAGACCTGCTCAGCGACGCGTATCGGGTCGTGCCACGGCAGCACCACGACCATCGAGCCGAGCTGGATGTGCTTCGTGCGGCCCGCGTAGTAAGAAAGAAACTGCAGCACGTCAGGACACATCGTGTAGTCGTCGAAGTGATGCTCGACGCTCCAAATCGAGTCGAACCCGAGCGGCTCGTAGAGATCGCCGATCCGGAGATCGTCCTTGTAAACGTCGTAGTCCGAGCGCTGGTTGAGCGGATTCTGGAAGATTACGGCTCCGCCGACTTTCATAAGAGGCTCCTTCTATGGCTCTGATTGCGGCCTGGTTTCCTGTGTCAGTTCAGTTGGAGGCGTCCAACTGCGATGCGACGCCGGCGCCGCCCCGCGCCCGGGTCGCGCCGAGCCTATCGCGAATCAGGGTCCGGAAAAAAGCGCCCGTTCGCCGATGATTCATTCGCCATGCTGACGCATCGTCACCTCGATCGCGACTGCGGGCAGTCCTTCGGGCGAGTCGCCCGCCTTGAAGAACACGCCGGCGAGGGTCAGCGGAGCCTCGCTCCGAAACCATGCGGCGCGCCGATACGCCTCGCCGCGGAAGCACGGCTTGCGGTACACGATACGCGCGCGCGAAGCGAACAGCCGCCTGAGATCGTGACCCGAGGCGTGAAGCAGGTCCGCGATGTACTCTTCCATTTCGCGCAGATACGCCATCCCGTTGACGTGCCGATTCGGATCGGTCTGCCCGTAATGCCACACGTGGGTTTGCGACTCCGCAAAATCCGGCTTGCGCGAGAAATCCGCCAAGGCTTCGATTCCGGGAACGTCGGTGACGCGGCTCGGATACGGCCCAAGTCCCAGCTCGGGCGGCAAACTGGTAACGCGCCGGCGCGCGGGATCCGCATCGTAGCGCGTGAACACGTTGAGCATCCGGGCCCGCCCGAGGACCGTGCCGCCGAGGTCGAGCACGGTATGGAGCCCGTCGCGCACCAGGCGACGCACCGCGCCGGAATCGTCCAGCGAGCGCGCAAGCCATGATTCACCGCGGATCTCGACCTTTGCGGCCGGGTCGCAGGCCGCGTCTGTCGTTTCCACCTCGACGTATACGAGCGGCGTAAAGATGCCGGCCATGTTCGTAAAGTCGTGCGTGCCGGCGAGAATCTTTTGCCATCGCTCGAAATGCGAGCGTCCGGTGTATTCGGAAATCGATGAGAGCCGGATGGTCCGGTTCTCGGTCAATGTCGGGAAGCGTATCGCCTCCCGCATGCGTGTTCGCACCACGCGGTCAGCTGGATTCAAGAGGCGTCTGGCCATGGCAGAAGCTAGTATTCCTCTCCCGTCCGACTCAACAAGGTCATAAGCGCTCTTCGCAAAATTGATCCTCGGAGACGCTTTCAGCCGGCTGACCAGGCATGCCTTAGACAGCGCAGGATATCGCGCATTATCCGTATAGTGCCGTCTATATGGCTGAAACGGGCAATCATTTGACTAGAGATTCTTTTGAACACTAAAATTCCCTGTCGGTTGCTGTTTATTTTTTTGCGGCCCCGCTACCGCATCCGGATGGAGCCGACAGATGGCGTCCGTATTATCTACCGACACCGGTTTTCCAGAAGGCCGCGCTCAAAATCCCAATCAGGCAACCCAACGTTTTCCTTCGCATCTCGTTCGAGGTGTGGCAGTCGCGCAGGATGGGTGAATATGACGTCTCTTCTCACCGCTGGACTGTTTTCCCTGACTGACTGGATTACCGGCGCATTCGGCCTGCTCCATGGCCCACTCAGCGCAAAGGACATGCTCGCCCGAGCGCGGCGGCGTACGGGATTGACCGACATCGGCGATTGCTCGTTCGAGCAACCGCTCGAGGTGCTCCTCAAGGCCTACCACGAGGAGGCCAATCTGAACCTGCTGGGACGGTTGGCTGCGCGATGGGACACGCTCAGGTTTCTGACAAATCTGCTGACGCTTCAGCGGGCGGAAAAAACCACGCCGCAGA
>JAKAVX010000229.1 GCA_021827465.1 Deltaproteobacteria bacterium
CTGCCATTGCAGCATAGGTTGCCGTAGTACACCGAGACCTGCTTGATCAGCGACTTTACTTCATCCCTGTTGCGAATGCGCGAACTGGGAGAGACCACGGTTGTTTGCACCAGTTGGTTGCCGAAGCGCATGTCCAGCTCGAGTCGATGCTTGACATCCTCACGCCGCATCCCCTGGCGCAGCAGATCCTGCAAGCCGGCGTTTTCCAGTTCCTCAACTATGGCATTGAAGCGTTGGTAGTCCGACAGCAGATGACGCGCTGTGCTGTCGTAGATGTAGAGGAACAGCGAGCGCTCGTGGATGTGGAGCTGATGCATGTTGCCGGCGCCGACCGCGGAAAATACCGAGCAGAACTGCGGCACCAGAATCCTGTCGATACCGAGGATATTGGCAATGCCGCAGCCGTGCAGCGGCCCGTTGCCGCCGTAAGCCAGCATCGTGAACGTGCGAGGATCGTAACCGCGGGTACGCAACTCCTGAAAGATGCCGTTGGCCATGTTGGCGTCGACGCGGCGTTTGACAAGCCGCGCTGCTTCAACCACCGAGCAATCGAGCTCGTCGCAGATGCTTTCTTCCATCGCCATCCTGGCGCGCGCCGGATTGAGCTTGATGTTGCCGCCGGCGTAACGCTCGGACGAGAGATAGCCGAGAAGCAGGTCGGCGTCGGTCACGGTCGGATTCAATCCACCGCGGTCATAGGAGGCTGGTCCCGGGTCGGAACCGGCGCTGGAGGGGCCAACCTGTACCGTGTGGTGCATGCGGTCATAGCGACAGATGGAGCCGCCGCCGGCGCCCAACGTGACCAGGTGGATCATCGGCACGGTAACGAGCCAACGCTCGATCACCGGGTTGAAGTCATAGTGTTTGACGCCGCCTTCCACCACCAGGCCGATGTCGAAGCTGGTACCGCCCATGTCGGTGCATATGACGTTGCCGAGGTTGGCCTGCTTTGCCAAATGCTCGGAGGCGCTTACGCCCGCGACCGGTCCCGAGTGGATGGTTTGCAACGAGTCGGTGGAGTTGAGCTGGGCCATGCCGCCGGAGTTGTGAATGACCAGCATCGGGCGCTGGTAGTTGGACTCGCGCAGATTGAGTTCCAGCGAGCTCAAGCCATGGTGCATGACGTCGTGCAGGAAGGCGTCGATTATCGATGAAGACCATCGCACATACTCGCCTTTGCGGCCGGCGACCTTGTGCGACAATATCACCGGCATCGCACCGAGCATGTTTTCGGAGTATTCCTCGAGCAAAATCTCCTCGACGCTGCGCTCGTGCGATGGATTGGTGACCGAGTTCACCAGGCCGACGACGAACGCCTGAGCGCCGCGATCGACCAGGTTACGAATCTTCTGCCGCAGGTCATCCTCGTCCAGCGGCATCACCACCTCGCCGATAGCGTCGATCCGCTCGCGCACCGTTTCGATCATCGGCATCGGTATGAGCGCGTCGGGCCGATCCGCCGCCGGCAGGTTCGACTGTTCCATGCCATCCAGTCCCTCGCCGTAGCCACGGCCGCGGGACAGCGGCACCGAGCTTTCGTATCCGGCTGTGACGAGCAACGCCACCTTGGGGCCTTTGCGCTCGATCAACGCGTTGGTGCCGAGCGTTGTCGCGTAGCGCACCGAATCGACCTGAGACAACACTTCCTGAACGTCCAGTTCCAGAGTCTCACAGGCGCTTTCCAGCGCCTCGCGGAAACCGACTGACAGGTTGTGATGTGTGGTCAGGGCCTTCGATTGAATGTAACGGTCATCCCAGACGAAGAAGCAGTCGGTGAACGTGCCTCCTATATCCACTGCAATCCGCTTCATGACTTAACCCCGTGAATGGGAATGCACCTTCTGCTTGCGCGAACGCTGCGTTTGGTTGGCGAGGTCCGGACCGGCAAGCTCGGCTTCGGTAAGAGGCTTGCGCCCACTCCACTGCTTCTTCAGCGCGTCCAAGTCGAACTCTATGTCGTTGAGCGGCGGATGGCCGGGCGGGAGGTACTCAACTTCCACCATCGTTGCGCATTCCGGGCAGTAATACTCCACGATCTGCACGCATTCTTGAGCAGGCGCGAAGGTGAACTCGTACCACTCGGGATTGAGGATTGGCGCGTGGATTTCGCGTGGGTCACGCGCGCACACCAGCAAGCCTTCCTTGTACGGGGCGCGGGCCGGGCCAATTTCGTGGTGGCACACGCGACACATCCATAGCTCGCGCTCCAGATCGATCTCCAAATACTCCGTTATAGGAACATTCATGGTTCAAGCCTTCGATGATTGTTTATTCAGAACCAGATCGCGGTTATCGTTGATCAGGAAACGCCCACTCTCCGGCACGAAGCAGGTGAAATACTCATCTTCCACTACCGCAGGCCCATTGCCCCACTGACCGGGGCCTATCTCTTCGTAACGAAAGAGCGGCACCCTCTGTGCCAACAGGTTGCCCGCGGCAGGCAGGCGTACAACCCGGACGCGCGTGGTTGTGGCCTCGGCTGCCGGCTTATTATCGGCCGAGCCAAGGTTGAAGTGCTCGATCGTCTTGGTGGCGCTCAGCTGCAGTCGCAGGTCATCGGCCTGTCGCAGCGAATCCGGCAACTTGGACTCGCCGTCGAGACTCTGGGAGCCCTGCTCGCCGTTGAGAGCGTAGCTTAAGGACCTTTCCACCGCGCATTCGGCGAGATCGAAGCCCTCTGCGAACATGTCGCGGCGCGCCCTCTGAATCAGCTGCTCGGTCACAGCAGCGATTTGATCCGCGCTGGCGTCGGTGAGCGCGGCTTCGTACCTGTGGGCGATATCGCTGAACCCGATGCCGAAGGCGCTGAAAACCGCTGCCATGTGCGGCACGATGATTTCATGGATGCCGAGTTTGTCGGCCACTCGGCAGGCCGAAATTGGGCCGCCTCCTCCGAAGGCAAGCAGCGAGGTGGATTCGGGTGTGCGCACCAGGTTCGCCATCGCCTTTGCGATCTTTTCCACGTAGGCGTTGTCCATCTCAACCAGCGCATCGTCCAGCGAGGCGCCCAGTGGCTTGCCGACGTTTTCCTTGACTGCTGCCTTGGCGCGCTCGGCGTCAAGCCGGAGCTTCCCGCCAAAATATGACTCGGCGTCGAGAATCCCCAGCAGCAGATAGGCATCGGTCATGGTGGCTTCTTTTCCACCGTAGCCGAAGCAGGCCGGGCCGGGTGCGCCGCCAACACTCTCCGGGCCTATCTGAATGGAGCCCTTGGCGACGCGGAAAATGGAGCTGCCGCCGATGCCCAGGCTTTCCACTTCGCACAGCGGCACCGACACTTCGATTCCTTCCAGATTGCCCCATCGCCGCTCGCGTACCGCACCCGCCTCGACCATACCGATGTCCGTCGTGGTGCCTCCGATGTCCATGGTCAGCAGAGTTTCCCGACGGTAGTGTCCCGCCAGCGCCCTGGCGCCCTCCATGCCGCCACGCGGGCCCGACCCCCAGGTCTTGAGGGCAGTGGTCTTTGCTACGCGCGATGAGGAGCCGTCGTTGCAGAAAATCAACAGCGGATTTAGTGCGCGATGCTCGCGCATTACGCCTTCGGCGCTGTAGAGAAAGCGTTCCATGTCCGGGTGGAGAAAGGCGTTGAGCAGGCTGCTCCACGTTCGTCGGCGGTTGTCTCGGTCGTCCGACAATTGGTGGGAGAAGAGGATCGGTACGGCGCCAAGCAGGTGGCGGGGATAATGCAGCAGAGTAAAACGCTTGACGCGCGTCTCGTCCGCAACCAGCCTGGGGCCGCCGAGGCTCACCACCAAACGGCTGGCGCCGCACGAGATCAACTCATTGACCACGGCGATGACGGCGGAGTCCAGCGCTTCCTCGTCCAGCGCCAGGTTCAACTCGGCCACGCGGTCGCCGACTAAAATTTCGAGTAGCTGGCGCTCGCTCTCATTGCTCGCCAGCATCGTCGGATCCTGGCCCTTGGGGAGGATCAGACCCAGTCGCGGGCCCTTGCGCTCCACCACAGCGTTTGTGCCCTGGGTCGTCGAATAGCGGACGTAATCGACTTCCTCCAGGAGGGTATCGAGTCGCGGTTCGCCATATATACGCTTTGACACTTCGCGCAGCACTTCCACGAAGCACTGCGTGAGATCGTGTGGCGTGGTCAAAGTCTTGGCACGAAATACGTTCTCCCCGTAAATCACGCACGCATCAGTCAGCGTGCCACCATTGTCGATGTTTATTTGAATCCCCATCTCACCTGCTTTCTCGTCCCTTTGCTGGAAATTCAGCGATCGAGAGCGTAACGCCGTGTCAGGCTGGCCGGGTCGCTTCTCTGCGGCCGTGTCTATAGCCTGTCGACCGGCGCGTGACCCGTTCTGGATCTGCCCGGAGCCTCGCTCATGCGCGCCAAGGACGCGATGCTCGTGCTGATACTAGAGTGCTAGGATTTCTGCAACCGCGCATGGTTCGTCGGCACGACTTATACAACCTTAAATGACTCTTTCTTCCAGGGCATCGCGGGCGGGTGCACGGACTTGAATGACAAGCGGCGGTTGACAAGGAATCTGCGAATCAAACGCAGTTATTTTACGGCGTCTCCTCACCCCGCTTTTGGCGCGCGAATCATGATCTCTTCGGCTTCACCGCATCGCAACTCGGGAGGGTGCGGCCGACGCCTCTCCTGCCGCAAGGCGGACTTGCGCCGGACAGACGACGATTATCCAACATTTGACGCTCAAGCCGCTGCTAAGCTGCGAAGGTCCAGGTCCGTAGGTCGCGGGTGCCAAACTGCTGGCCCCATGGTACAGGTTGAATGTGCTTAACGAACGGACTCTCCTGAACACGAAGGTGCGGCGCTTGGCGAAGCTTTGGAGAGCGCCTGGCTTGCCGAACCTTCTTTCCGTCAGCTTCAGTGAGAGGATGCACCGTTCCTTGGGGCGCTGTGTGCCACGAACCGGGGCCGTGCGTCTGAATGCGCGGCTACTGGGCGACAACCCGGAGCTGCTTGAGGAAGTACTTTGCCACGAACTCGCCCATATCGCTGCTTTCCAGCTGCATGGGTCGAAAGTGCGCCCCCACGGCTCGGAGTGGGGCTCACTCATGCGCGCGGCAGGCTTCGAGCCTCGCGTGCGCACCCATTTGAACCGCGATGTCGGGGAGGCGGCCCAAGCCTTTTATGAGCACCGTTGTCCCGTATGCCACACGAAACGCCTAGCGCGTCGGCCAGTGAAAGCCTGGCGTTGCGCAGAATGTTTCGCTGCCGGACTGGAGGGGAAGCTGATAATTGAGAGACGCATCCGCCGCCGGACATGAACGAGACTCCGTGCCCGTTTTGCACGATAGACGCACAGCGGATCTTCTACTTCGGTGACTTGGTCGTGGGTGT
>JAKAVX010000230.1:0-4947 GCA_021827465.1 Deltaproteobacteria bacterium
CGCTTTTCATCACGGATGTGTCACGCAGGTGCTCGCCGATTCGGAAAACGTGAACAGCGAGCGCGTGCTCGCCGCGGCGGGCTACCGTGTGACGAAGCTCCGCAGAACGGTCTGTTGCGGCGCGCTCGATCTGCATTCGGGCAATCTCGAGCGCGCGCGGCAGTTCGCCCGCGCGAATGTGGGCCAGATTATCCAGAGCGGCGCCGACGCGATAGTGTCGGCGGCCTCGGGATGCTCGACCGCGATCGCGGAGTACGGCGAATTGCTCAAGGACGATCCCGAATTCGCCGCCGACGCGCGTGCGGTCTCGGCAAAATTGCGGGAACTCAGCTCGCTCGTGATTGAACGCGGCGCTCCGAAGTTCCGCGAAATGCGATGCACGGTGACGTACCACGACGCGTGTCATCTTGTGCACGGACTCGGAGTCCGCGAAGCGCCGCGAAAGCTTCTGAAGTCGATACCCGGGCTTCGACTGATCGAGATGCCGGAGTCGGACATGTGCTGCGGCTCGGCCGGAAGTTACAACCTGACCGAGCCCGCGATGGCGCGCCAACTGGCGCGGCGCAAGGCCGAGCGGGCGCTTGCAACCAAGGCGCAGTACGTCGTGCTGGCGAATCCGGGATGTGAATTTCAGATCGCGGCGGAGTTGAGACGCCGGCGCTCGCGCGCAAGAGTCATGCATCTCGCCGACTTCCTGGCGATGGCGCTCGAACGCTGAGCGCGCGCCTCGGTGAGCGATGCGTTTTACGGCCGCGCCGCCCGAAAACACCGGACTTCGGCGTTTCTCACATGAAAGGCCGTCGTGTAAATCGAATCGCGGGTGAAGCAATGATCAATTACGGAGAATTCGAAAGCGCAATCGGGCTCAACTGGTACGAGATCGATCCGAACCTGCGCCAAATAATGCACCGCAAGCTTGATCCCGCCGATCTCAAATGGTGCGAGCCGGAGCTGACGCGGGTCGGCGCGTTGGCCGGCGGACCGATCGCCGAGCGCTCGGAAATCACCGACAAGAATCCGCCGCAACTGGTCAGTTTCGACCGATGGGGCGAGCGGATCGACGAAGTCCGGCATCATCCAACCGCGCTCGCCACCAAGCGCGACGCGTGGACGGCCGGAATCAGCGGGCCGCGGCTTCGCAACGAGGCGGCACGGCTCGGACGTCCTTATCCCGCGATTATGACCACCGCGCTCAACTACCTGCTATCGCAGGCGGAGACCGGGATGCTGTGCGCGATCGGGATGACCAGCGGCGTTCTCGGCCTCGTCTCGCGTTACGCTCCGAAGCACCTGAAGGACGAGTTCGTGCCTCATCTTACCGCCGAGGACTTCGACGACGCGTGGGACGGCGCGATGTTCATGACCGAGAAGACCGGCGGCTCGGACCTCGGCACTCTCACCACGACCGCGCGCCCCGACGGAGAGGGATGGTTGCTCAACGGCTCGAAGTGGTTCTGCTCGAACGTTGACGCGAGTGCGATCGTCACGCTCGCGCGGCCCGAGGACGCATCCGACGGGCTCAAGGGCGTGGCGCTGTTCCTGGTCCCGCGGTTAAAGCGCGACGGACGGCGCAACGGAATCCATATCCGCCGTTTGAAGGACAAGCTCGGCACCCGCGCCGTGCCGACCGCCGAAGTCGATTTCGTTGACGCGGAAGCGTACCTGATGGCAGGCGAGGACGCCGGGGCCGATGCCGCGCTCGACGGCCGCGGAATCAACCGGATGATGGAGATGGTGAACGACTCGCGCCACGGAGTCTCGGTGATGGGGCTCGGAATCATGCGGCGGGCTTTCCTGGAAGCCGCCATCTTCGCCGCGCATCGCAGCGCCTTCGGACACCTGCTGCAGGATCTCCCGATGATGCGCGAGACGCTGGTCGGGATGGTGCTCGAACTGGAAGCGGCTGCCGCGCTGGTATTCGCGGCGACCGACGACGACGGTCCGCTCTCGCGCCTGCTCGTGCCGCTTGCCAAATTCCGCGCTACGCGCCGCGGCGTCGAGCTTGCCTCGCAGGCGGTCGAGGTTCACGGCGGCAACGGTTATATCGAGAACTGGCCGGTCGCGCGGCAATTGCGCGACGCCCAGTGCCACACCATCTGGGAAGGCACCGAAAACATCATCAGCCTCGACGTTCTGCGCGCGCTCAGGAACGAGCAGGTCGTGAAGATGCTCTTCGGCAGTATCGAGGCGCGCCTTTCGGTCAGCGCGCCCGCGCTGGAAGCGTCGCGCGGGACCGTGGCCGGCGCGCTTTCGGAACTGCGCGAAGCGCTTCAGTTCCTGTCACGGGCCGAACGTGATCTTGCGCAGCTTCGCGCGCGAAGCTTCACCGCCTACCTCGCCGACGTCGCTCAGGCGGCGCTTTTGCTCGAAGAAGCGGAGTGGGAACTAAAGAACCTCGCAAGTGCGCGCAAGGCGGTCGTCGCCGAGTTGTTCATTCGCACGCATCTGACGCATCGCCCGCTGCGCGGAATCACGTCTAGCGAGCGGGTCGCGCTCGACCTGTTCGAGCCGCTCACGCGTTACGGCGAAATCGAACCGTCGCGCGCTGAGGCCGCGTTGCGCACGCAGTGAGCGGAGCGAGCGGCGCATGTCACATTCCGCGTAGGATTCAGCGCGAAGCAGGCGTGCCGACCTTGTCGGTAATCGCGATATGGCGCGGCTCGGCGCGAACGCGCTTAAGCCATCGGCGAATCGCCGGATAGCCCGCGAGATCGTATCCGGCCTCGTCGGCAACGTGCGTGTAGGCGTAGAGGGCGATATCGGCTATCGAGTAGCGCGCGCCGACGAACCAATCGCGCGATCCAAGATGCCGTTCCATCACGGTGAGTGCCTCGTTCCCCAGCCGCAGCATCCTGTCGAAGAGCGCGCGCCGCGGGTCCTGCAGCTCGGGATGGCTCAGGAGATAGCGAAGGCTCGCGATATTGGGCTCGTGGCTGTATTGCTCGAAGCAAAACCACTGGAACACCTCGGCGCGTTCCATCCGGTCGGTGGGCAAAAACGGCGTGCCCTCGGCGAAATACCATAGTATTGCGTTTGACTCGAACAGGGTTCGGCCGTCGTCGAGTTCAACCGCGGGGATGCGTCCGTTCGGGAACTTGCCGAGAAATTCGGGTGTGCGGGTTTCGCCTTTGACGATATCGAGCTCGATGCGTTCGAACGGGATTTCAAGTTGCGTCAGTAGCAGACGCACCTTGTAGCCGTTTCCCGACGGCAGATAGTCGTAGAGCCGGAGCATCAGCGACCTTCCTTCCATCACGGCGCGCACCCAGGCGACTACGCGCCGGATTTGATTACAGTTCGGGGCTGGCGGGCAGGAACGTCTGGCCCATCAGGTAGGCGTCGACCGCGCGCGCGCATTCGCGTCCTTCCCATATCGCCCACACGACCAGCGACTGGCCGCGGCGCGCGTCGCCGGCCGCGAACACGTTCGGCACGCTCGACTGGTAATTGTCGCACAGCACGTTGCCGCGCGGGTCGAGCTTGACCCCGAGTTGCGCAATGATCGAGTCGGTCTCGGGGCCGAGGAAACCGAGTGCGAGCAGCACGAGATCGCAATCAAGCTCGAATTCGCTGCCCGGCACTTCTTCCATCGCCATGCGGCCGTTCTCGCGCTTCCAGTTGAGCCGCACTCCATGGAGCTTTCGCACGTGCCCCTTGCCGTCGCCCGAGAAGCGCTTGGTGTTGATGCTCCAGTCGCGGATGACGCCCTCTTCGTGCGAGGTCGAACTGCGAAGTATCATCGGCCACTCGGGCCACGGCATCTCCGCTGTGCGATGCACCGGCGGCATCGGCAGAAGCTCGAACTGATGAACGCTTATCGCGCGCTGGCGATTCGAGGTTCCAAGGCAGTCGGAGCCAGTATCGCCGCCGCCCAGGATGACGACGCGTTTTCCCGCCGCGGTTATCGAGATGTCCTCGGGAATGATGTCGCCCTGGTTGCGCTTGTTCTGCTGCGGCAGGAATTCCATCGCGAAATGGATTCCCTTGAGCTCGCGGCCGGGAATCGGGAGATCGCGCGGCTTGGTCGCACCAACCGCGATCACGATCGCGTCGTGCTTCGCGCCAAGCGCGTCGGCATCGATGTCGCGGCCGACATGGCATCCGGTGACGAATTCGACGCCCTCGGCGCGCATCTGCTCGACGCGGCGCGTAACGATTCGCTTCTCGAGCTTGAAGTCGGGAATTCCGTACATCAAAAGACCGCCGATCCGATCGTCGCGCTCGTAGACCGTAACCGCATGCCCCGCGCGCGCAAGTTGCTGCGCGCAGGCAAGCCCGGCCGGGCCCGAGCCGATCACGGCGACGCTCTTGTTGGTCTTGCGCGCGGCGGGCGCGGGCGCGACCCATCCGTGCTCCCACGCGTGCTCGATAATGTTCTTTTCGATGACCTTGATGGTGACGGGATCGTTATTGATGTTGAGAACGCACGCTTCTTCGCACGGCGCGGGGCATACGCGGCCGGTGAAATCCGGGAAATTGTTGGTCGAGTGCAGGCGGTCGATCGCTTCCTTCCATCGGCCGCGGTAAACGAGATCGTTCCAGTCGGGAATGATGTTACCGAGCGGGCATCCCTTGTGGCAGAACGGGATGCCGCAGTCCATGCATCGCGCGCCCTGGGTGCGGAGCTTGTCCTCGGGCATCTTGAGCTCGAGCTCGCGCCAGTCCTTCAGGCGTTCCTCGACGGGACGCTTTGAAGCGTTCTCGCGCTTGAACTCCATGAAGCCCGTTATCTTTCCCATCTAAGCGGTTCTCCCAGACGCCGTTCAGATTCGGCTCGCGACCCGGTTTGCGTGCGCCGCGTCACACCGCGGCAAGCCGCGCCATGTCGGATTTGACATTGAGATGCTGCGCTTCGAGCACTCTGCGATACTCGGTCGGCATCACCCGGATGAACTTTCCTAGATACTCGTCCCAGCGATCCAGTATCCGGCTGGCGACCGAGCTTTC
>JAKAVX010000230.1:4957-5307 GCA_021827465.1 Deltaproteobacteria bacterium
GTACTGATGATGGCGCGCGATGAGGGCGCGAAGCCGGTGGATCTCCTCGTCCTGCGTGATCGGTCCGATTTCGACCATCCCCATGTTGCATCGCGAGGCAAAGCTGCCGTCCTCGTCGAGAACGTAAGCGACTCCTCCGCTCATTCCGGCCGCAAAATTGCGTCCGGTCCTGCCGAGCACGACCACCAGTCCGCGTGTCATGTACTCGCATCCGTGGTCGCCCACCCCTTCAACGACGGTCGTTGCGCCGCTGTTGCGCACCGCGAAACGCTCGCCCGCAAGACCGTGGAAAAACGCCTCGCCGCCGGTCGCGCCGTAGAGCGCAACGTTGCCGATGAGGATGTTCTCTT
>JAKAVX010000231.1 GCA_021827465.1 Deltaproteobacteria bacterium
GGTGCAGCGTCGGAAAAGGGTTGCAATCGGCGGCGCATTTCATAACCTCGGCAGGGACCGAGCCGAAACGACAATCGAACGCGCCTTCCGGCGGGGAGGAACTGACTTGGCGAGCGAACAACTGCGCAAGGTGCTTGAAATTCTCGCGTCGCGACCATCGGATCCGAACGCCACGATTGTGGAAACTCGCGCCGGGATGGAACGGGTCAGCGAGCGGCTCCCGTCGGACGTCATGTGCGAGACCGTCAACGCGGGCGGCGTGCCTGCGCAGTGGATCGTCCCGCCTGCGGCGAACCCCGAGCGCGTCATCCTGTACCTTCACGGCGGCGGATACACGATGGGCTCGAGCAATACGCATCGCGCGATGATCGCCAGGATAGCGCGGGCCTCCAACGCGCGGGCGCTCGCGATCGATTATCGTCTCGCGCCGGAGAATCCGTTCCCGGCTGCCGTCGAAGACGCGACCGCGGCCTACCGATGGCTTCTTGCCGAGGGTCATTCGCCGGGCAAAATCGTTGTCGCGGGGGATTCTGCGGGCGGAGGATTGACGCTCGCCGCGCTGGCCGCGTTGCGCGATTCGGGCGTTCCGTTGCCGGCGGGCGCGGTGCCGATCTCGCCGTGGACCGACCTCGAAGGCACCGGAGAATCGGTGCGGAGCAGGGCGAATCGCGATCCGATGATTCAGCCGGGCGGGTTGACCGGGATGGCAAGGATGTATCTGGGAGAGCAGGACCCGCGAAACCCGCTCGCCTCGCCGCTTCATGCCGACTTTCGCGGCTTTCCGCCGCTGCTTATACAGGTCGGCGACGCGGAGATACTGCTCGACGACGCAACCCGGGTGGCATCGCGTGCCCGGGCGGCTGGAGTTGAAGTGGAACTTGAGGTTTGGGACGACATGATCCACGTCTGGCACGTATTCGCAAAACTTTTGCCCGAGGGACAACAGGCGATCGAGAGGATCGGAAGATTCGTCGCCGAACGAACGTCGTAGGCACGGCGACCGCGGCGCGCAGGCATCACGCGGCGACTGTGGCGCGCGGGTATCACGCGGTGCAGAAATTCCGATGCGACCGCTCAGCGCCGTGTCGATTGTCTAGGCGTGTCGGCTGTGTAACGCCGCTGTCGGTTGCCTAGCGCCGGTCGATTGTCTAGGTCTGTCGCTTGTCTAGCGCCGGTCGGCTGTCTAGGCCCGTGTCGATTTGTCAACCTCTGTCAACTCCTCGGCGGAAAGCTTCCATTCGGCTGCCTTGACGTTCGCGCCAACCTGCTCCGGCGTGGTCGCGCCGCTAATCACGCTCGATACCAGCGGCTGCGAGGCGAGCCATCCGACTGCCAACTCCAGTATCGTATGGTCGTGGCTGCTCGCGAATTTCTCCAGCCGCTCAAGCGTTGCGAAGTTCGCATCGGTCATCATCTGATCGGCCATCCGCTGCATCAGTGCAAGCCGGCTGCCCGCGGGCGCCTCGGCGCCTCGCTTGTACTTGCCGGTGAGAAAACCGCTCGCGAGCGGAAAGTACGGCAGGATGCCGACGCCGAACTGGCGACATGCGGGAAATAGTTCGCGCTCGATGCGGCGGTCGAGAAGATTGTATTGGTTTTGCGCGGAGACGTACGGATAAAGCCCGTGCGCGCGCGAAATCCATGCGGCGTCGGCGACCTGCCACGCCGCGAAATTGCTGGAGCCGATGTAGCGGACCTTCCCCGCGCGCACTAGGTCGGTCAGCGCCTCAAGCGTTTCCTGCTGTGGCGTTTCAGCGTCGGGCGCATGGATCTGGTAGAGGTCGATATAGTCGGTGCCTAGCCGTCTCAAGCTCGCTTCCGCCGCGGCGATCACGTAACGGCGAGAACCTCCGCGCAGGTACGGACCTTCGCCCATCGCCATGCCGAATTTGGTCGCTATGACAACGTCGCGACGACGATTGCCGAGCGCCTTGCCGACGAGTTCCTCGGAACCGCCTCGATTGCCGTAGATGTCTGCCGTGTCGAACAGCGTGATTCCTTGGTCGAGCGCGCGATGCACCACCGAGGTGGTCTGTTCGGCGTCGCACTTCATGCCGAAGTTGTTGCATCCGAGTCCGACCAGCGAAACCTTGAGTCCTGAGCTTCCAAGATTTCGATATTCCACGAACGTTACCCCCGGTTTAAAGCTGAAATTGACAGTATCGACGATAATCCGATCGAGATGGGATTTCTATTTCGCGCGTGGGAGTGATGGGTCGATGCGTGGAAATGCCCCGGGTGCGAAGGCTGTTGTGCGCTCGCGCTCGTACGGGCCTGCAGACAAATCAGTGCCGGCGCGGACGCGAGACGCGGATAAGGAATCCGAGTTGGATTTTCAGGGTCGCGATAAACGAGAGTTAGGCGCCGATCGCGATTTCACCGAATCGCACCCGCGTTACGCGGCGTGACTGAGGAATGACAGACGACACTGCGCGCATCGTCGCAGCCGGACGGTGGAAACCTATGCGCGGTCATCGTCGATCAGGTACACGCTCTCCGAGCGATTCTCGTCCAATACGCGCACCGCATGGCGAAAACTGGCGGGACCCTCGACCGGTCCGAGGTAATGCACGCTCACGGCGTAATCCTTGATCTCGTCCCAATCCTCTATTTCCGCTTCAGGATGGGGCTGGTAACTACCGGTGCTGAGCCTCACAGCCATAATTGCCTTCATGTCTGCTCTCCATGCCGGGTCCTGACAGACCGGGTTTGTTGTCACTTCGCCGACGGGCCGACTCCCGGCTCCGGAGCCGCAGCCTGGCCGAGCACGCTGGTAGGCACCGAACGCATCCGACTGAGCGCGGCAACCGGCGGGGCGAATAGCATCTTCCTGCCCTCGCTGTATTTCCTGAGCAGATGGTACGTCACCAAAAGCTGCGTCAACGCGAGCGGATTACTGTGCCGTATTTCAGCCGGGTCCTGATAGAGCCCGAACTCGTCGGCCTTGACCGGTTGAAGCTCGCTCATGTGCTGCCAGATCCTGCTCTCGAGCTTGGCGGACTCCTCGGCGGAAACGTTTCCGTCAACTTCCAGTATATCGACCGGCTTCCTGCAGTCGCGTCCGAGGGAAAGCCGCACGCAGGCGGACTCGTCGGGATCGTTGAACAGGTAGCTCAGGTCGGGATGGGGAATCGTGGGCCGAAGCACCAGCCGGGCGTCGAGATGGCCGTTGGCGGTCTCAGGCGTGGTTCCGCGCGGGGGGCGGAAACCCACGATGATGTCGGCGAACTCGCGCTGGCTGCGGATGAAATTGCGCGAATCGTCTTCGCGGCGCGCAAGCTCCGCTTCGACCTGTTCCAGTGTGTAACCGCGCTTGGTGGTGTCACGCCTTATTTTCCAGAATCGGCGCAGTTCCTCCGGTGGATCGAGGTAGAGCTTGACGTCATAGAACTGGCGCATCACGGCAGTATGAAAACCGAGTAGTCCCTCGACGATCACGAATTGTTTCGGCTGGACATAATGAGGGCGCACGAAGGTGCCGGTAGCGTGATCATAAACCGGTTTGAGGATCGGCTGGCCGTAATGAAGGCGCTCGAGATGCAGTTCGAGAATATCCAGGTAGTTGCATTCGGGGTTGAGCGGAGTGATGTTCAGCGCCGCCCGCTCGCGCCGGTCGTACTTGTGATAATCGTCGGTGCAGACGTGCGTTACGCGCTCGCTTCTCAGCAGCTTTTCCAGGCCGGCGGTCAGAGTGGACTTGCCCGCAGCGCTGTCACCTACAATCGCTAAAAGGATTGGACGTTGCACAATCATAACCCCCAATGGCGGCGGTTCCGTCGCCAGCGCTCTGGACCACCGGGTTCTGTGAATACCGCGCGCGAGGATGTTTTCACTTTTCGCGCTCCGCTTCGCCGGCTGGATCGTCGACGTCGATTCCACCCTGGAAAACCCGGCTCTGGGTGATATCGCTTGGGTCGATCCGGCTCAGTTCATCGGCGTTGACACTGCCTCCGCGAGAAACGAGACGATGGGCCTGGCGGAGCTTCATCCTGTCGATCGCGTTGCGTACGCTGCGCGCGTTGGCGAAGTGCGGCTGCTTCATCCTGAGTTCGAGATATTGCCTGAAGGCTTCGCGCGAGGCGTCGTCCCAGCGGTACATCTGCTGGCTCAGCATCATCCCCGCGATAGTCATAAGCTCTTCCACTGTATAATCGGGAAAGTCTATGTGATGAGGTATCCGTGAGCGCAGTCCGGGGTTGCTTCTGAAAAATGCGCGCATCTTGTCCTTGTAGCCGGCGAAGATGACCACCAGGTCCTCGCGCTGGTTTTCCATCGCCTGGAGCAGCATTTCGATCGCTTCCTGCCCGTAGTCGCGCTCGTTCTCGGGACGGTACAGGTAATAGGCTTCGTCGATAAACAGGACCCCGCCGGTGGCCTTCTTAAGGATCTCCCTGGTCTTGGGCGCCGTATGCCCGACGTACTGGCCGACCATGTCGGCGCGGCTGGCGACCACGAGATGCCCCTGGCGCACGTGTCCCAGGCGGTGGAGGATTGTCGCCATCCGCATCGCCACCGTGGTCTTTCCGGTTCCCGGCCCACCGGTGAAACTCATGTGAAGCGTTGGCGGCTCGGTGCTGAGGCCCGCGCGCTTGCGTAATTTCTCGATCAGCAGGAAAGAGGCGATCTCGCGGATACGAGTCTTGACCGGCTTGAGCCCGACCAGTTCGCGGCCCAACTCGTCCAGCACCTCAAGGACGTTACACTCGTTGAGAGCGGCCTGGACGTCGACGGAGAATCCCTGCGGACCGAGCCGCAGGCCGTCGAGTTTCGAATCGAGATCCATCTTCATCAAGAGGCCTGTCCTCTCTCAGCGTTCGGCCTCGGCCCATTCAGTGCCGCGGCGCCGTCGTAGCGCTGGCCCTCCGGCTTGTCGGTGGCGTAACTGCGCAGCACATAGTTGATGGTGCGTCCGTGAACCTCCTGGCGCATCAGACCGAAGCCCGGCTCCTCGGGCGGGCGGTTCACCAGGAACGACAGCGCGACCGTCTCACGCCCGCGATCGATATTGTAGGCATTTACCTTGATGTAATGGCGGGGATATTTCTCGCGGCACGCCCTGATCTCGCGCATGATCGGCACGGCGTCCCTGATATCGAACATCGGCATGTTCCACATCTCCCAGTACGTGTTACGGGGATGCGGATCGTCTGTGTATTCGATATTAATCGGCCAGTTCCGGTCCAGGCAGTACTGTACCTGCCTCTTTACCTCGTCGTCGGAGAGATCCGGAAGAAAGGAAAAAGTGCCTTGTGTTATTCGCACGGTTGTTGCTCCTTGCTCATTTCA
>JAKAVX010000232.1 GCA_021827465.1 Deltaproteobacteria bacterium
ACCTCGCGCCGCTGCCGTTCCTTGGGATCGCGATCCTTTTGCTCGCCGTGATGCTGTACGGGCTGGTGCGCACCGGGCGTACCGTGTTGCGGACGCATTCGTCGATGCTTCGCGCGGCCGAGCTCGCCGATCAGCGCGCGGGACTCAAGGGAAGGCTGGAGACGATCGTCGAGCTCGGCCGCGTCTCAAAGCCGTCGCCCGCCCACGCCGTCTCGACACGAAACCCGTCGGCGGCGCCGATGTGGTCCTACCTGATCGAGGACGCGCTCGCCCATCAGGGTGAATTCGAGCCGGTGCGGATCGAAAACCGCCGCCTGTCACCCTCGATATACGGCCTGCTCGGCGCTCTCGTAATTGCGCTGCTGGCTTTTCCGTTGATTCGAAGCGCCCGCCGCAAAGCGCGTCATCCCGTATCCGGCCAATCCGAAATCACCCTTGGGCTGAACGATCTGAAGCTCCAGCCCGCCGACCCGGGCTCGAACAACGAGGTCGAGGTGCACGCCGACGCGCGCACCATGAAGATACTCAAGGAGATGATGGCGGCGCAGGGGCTCGATCACGGAAAGGGCTCTTCCAATTCGCTCAACCGGCTTCTCAACCGCGCGCGCGGCTTTGCCGACCAGCTTCAGGGCAAGCTCACCGGCCGGACCGGCAATCGCCCGCGGTTGAATTTGAAGCTCGCCGACGCCGGCAATAATCCGAGCGGCCTCGGCCATATGCCGCGGCCGATTGTACCCGAACCGTCGTCAAACAATCCGGCGCAGGCCGAGCCTCGGAACCCGTCCGCCCAAACCGACTCGGCATTGCCGCCGAAGCAACATTCCAGGAGTGCGTCGGAGGACCAGACGCCGGATGCCGACAAGTCGCAGGCCGATGCTTCGCAGCAGGGAGGCCCGGACAACCAGGAAAAGCCGTCCGCCGGCGACCAAATGCATCGTGGCCACGGCGACCATAACGGCAGCGCCGGCTCTTCGCACGGAAGCGGAGCCGATCCCGATTCGCTGTTCGGACAGCGCGCCGAGCCGCGTTTCGGCAACCAGGGATTCCAGATCGCAATCGAGGCGCGGCCCATGACCAACGGCCCCAAGACCGAGGGCCATCCCTACGTGCCGCCCAAAGTGGACACCCCGCTCAATTCCGAGCAGCAACCCGACGAACCGATTCCTCGAGCCTCGGTCCCGGAGCAGGACCGGGCGGCGGTGAAGAGCGTTTTTGAGAGATGAATCAAACTGAAATCGAAACGCCGACGGTGGGCGACTTCGCCCGCGTTTTCCGGCGCATCCAGGGTGAAATCCACAAGGTGATCGTCGGCCACGAGCGCGCGGTCGAGGAAATTCTGACCGGCCTCTTCGCCGGCGGGCACGTGCTTATCGAAGGCGTGCCCGGCACCGGCAAGACCACGCTGGTCAAGACGCTCGGGCTTGCCTTCAACCTGAGCTTCAACCGGATCCAGTTCACCGTCGATCTGATGCCCGCCGATATCACCGGCACCCGCGTGATCGTCACCGGCGCCGAGGGCCGGCGTGATTTTACGTTCCAGCCGGGACCGATTTTCTGCCATATCCTGCTCGGCGACGAGATAAACCGCGCCACTCCGAAGACCCAGTCGGCGCTGCTCGAGGCGATGGCCGAGTTGCAGGTCACGGTTGCCGGCAAAACCCATCTGCTGGCTCCGCCGTTCTTCGTGATGGCGACGCTCAATCCGATCGAGATGGAGGGCACTTACCCGCTGCCCGAGGCGCAACTCGACCGCTTTCTGTTCAAGGTCCGGCTCGACTATCCGGGCGAGGACGAACTCGTCAGGATCATCTCGACCACGACCGGCCCCGAAGAAGCGGGCGTGGAGCCCGCGTTCCCGGCCGAGGAAGCCGCCGCGCGCGTCGAGGCGCTCAAGAAGCTCGTCCGCAGCGTGATAGCCGCGCCCGCTATCGAGCAGTATGCGGCCCGGATGGTGCGCGCGACCCAGCCGCAGGGCTCGCGCTTCCTGTCCGACTCGCAGCACAAGGTGCGCGAGGACTCGGTCGACCGCTACGTCATGTTCGGCTCCAGTCCGCGCGGCGCGCAGGCTCTCATTCTCAGCGCCAAGGTCCGGGCCCTGCTCGACGGCCGCGCCAACGTCGCGCGCGAGGATATCGACGAAGTCGCAGTCGTCGCGCTCGCCCATCGCATAATGCTCAACTACGCCGCCCACTCCGACGGGGTGGAAGCGCGCCAGGTGGTCGAGCGCGTCGTCAGATCGGTGCGCTCGGCCGGATCCTGAGACGGTAGGCCCGATGATCGACGCGCGCGCTTTCGAACCGGATTTTCTAAGGCGTCTGGATCGCCTCATTCTCGGTATCCGCCGTTCGCGCACCGTGCGGGCCGGCGAGCGGCCGATAGGCCGCGTCCATGGCGCCGGAATCGAGCCCGAGAACTTCAAGGAGTACGCCGAGGGCGACGATCTTCGCTTTCTCGACTGGAACACCTACGCGCGCCTCGACCAGCTCACCATCCGCACCTACCGCGTCGAGCGTCAGGTCGAAGTTACCGTGATGATCGACCGCAGCGCCTCGATGGGGCTTCCCGAGGGCGACGACAAGCTTGGCCTCGCGCTCGCCCTTGGCGCTTCGCTCGCCTACGTTGCGATGGCCGAGAACGACGCGGTTCGCCTGGCTGCCTTCGCCGCGGGGCGCGACGGCGAACGGCTTTCCTCAACCCCGTTCCATCGCCGCCGCGAGGCTTATCAGCAGTTCAAGCCCTTCGTGACGGGGCTCAAGCCGCGGGGCGCGACGGGGCTCTTCGACGCGGTGACGGAATTCATGCGTGAGCGCCGTTCTCCCGGCGTCGTGATCCTGATTTCCGATTTTCTGCTCGCGCCCGGCGAGTTCGAAGACGCGCTCGGCCGGCTATCGGCCGCGCGCCACGAACTCAAGGTGTTGCACGTGATGGGCGAGCAGGAGACCGAGGCGACCTATCCGCCCGGCCTTTACCGTGTCCGCGACGTCGAGACCGGCGCGATGCGCGAGGTCGCTTTCGGCCCCGAGCTTACCGAGGCCTGCCGGCGAAAGGTGGGCGAGCTGCGCGAGCGGCTTCGCGAATACTGCCTGCGTCACGGGATCGTGTATGCGCCGGCCTTCGGCGCGCGAAACCTCGAAACGATACTGGAGCGCGAGCTTCCCAACCTCGGAGTTGTGCGGTAGCGGTTCGTGGGCTTTCTGAATCCAGTCAACCTGCTCTACGCCGGCAGTATCGCGGTGCTGGTCGCGATCTACTTCCGTTCGCGCGCGCGCCCGACTATCGAGGTGTCGAGCCTGATGCTGTTCGAGCAGGCCGCCGCGCCCGCCTCGCGCGTGCGCACGCTCAGAACCGATCTCCTGTTCTGGCTCGAGGTCGCGGCGCTGGCCCTGATCGTGCTCGGCCTGGCCGGCCTTTACGTCGAGGGTGCGCCCGCCGCGCTCGCGGGACGAAGCCATGCGCTGGTTTTCGACCTGGGCGCCGCGATGGGCGCGCGCGAGGGCGGAAAGACCCGGCTCGATCTCGCCAGGGCCGAAGCCGTCCGGATCGTGGATTCCGCGCCGCCCGGCGAGGATTTCACCGTGCTCGGCTACGGGCTCGACGCGCATGTCGTAAGGAGCGACTCGAGCGATCGCCCCGCGCTTGTCGCCGCGATTGATGCGATGCGTCCGATGGCGGTCGCGGGCACGCCCGACGCGCTTTCGGCCGCCCTGATGCGCGCGCACACGGCGGGCAGAATCGACGTCTTTGCGGATCGCCCGATGCCGCCGACGGTGCTCGCCCATTCTGCGCTTGCCGATCGCGTTCACTTCCACCAGGTCGGCGCTCCGGCGGGCAATCTTGCGATCGTCTCGCTCGACCCGGGAATCCCGCGCACCTCGCCCGGGCACGCGACGGTCAAAAGCTTCTATCCGCTCACTCATGAGTGCGAACTGGCGGTCGAATCGGGCGGCAAAATCGTCTTCGATCGCATCCTTCTGCTCGGGCCGGGCGAACAGGCAACCGTGCCCTTCGGTCCGCTTGCCGCGGGAGGACTGGTTCACGCGCGAATTCTCACGCCCGATCCACTCGCGGCCGACAACGACCGATGGGCCCTCGCGCCGCTGAGCAAGGCCGACCCGGTGCTGGTGGTCTCGCCCGACCGGACGGTGCGCGACGACCTCGCGCGGATCCTGCTCGCGGTCAACAGCAGCTTCATCGTGACCGCGATTTCCCCGGCGGATTTCAGGCGCAGCGTTGAAGGCGCAAAGCGCTTCAGCCTGGCCGTGATGCACGACTGTTTCGTCGCCGGGGTCAAGACCGATTCGCTGCTTCTGGTCTATCCGCCCGCGATGAAGCCGGTGCCGAGCGGCCCGCTCGCCGGGTTCGCGGTCGGAAGCGCGCTCAAGTCGGTCCGGATGCTCGAGGAGGGCGCAAATCGCGCCGGGCTTGAGCTCGGGCCTGCGCGAGTCGCGAAGCTGCCTGACTGGATGAGGAGAACGGTAAGCGGCGAAACTCCCGGCGCCCTGGTGACCTTGCCGCTCGCCGCTGTCGGGATGATTCCCCAGGGCCGTTTCGGACTGCTCGCCTTTGACGTGCGCAAGCATCTGCTGCTCGATCCCGACAAGCTTGACGCCCTGGTCGCCACGATCAACCTGGTGCGAGAGTTGACCTCTCCGGCTGACGTCCGCGTCGTCTCCACCGGCGCTTACCTCGATATCCCGGCGGGAAAATCGGCCCAAGTCGTCGATCCCGCGGGTCGTACTTCGACGCTCGAGGCCGACCGATGGGGCCGGGTTCGGCTGAGGCCGATGCTCGCGGGGCATTATGTGGTTGGAACCGGTTCCGGCGCCGTTAACGTCTACGCGAATTATTACAACGCCTCCGAATCCGACCTTTCCGCCCGGCCGGCTGCCGGGACTTCCGAAGCTCCGGCCGCACCGGCGCCGGCGCCGGTCGGGGCGCCGCGCGAGGCAAAGCCGCTTGCGACGGTGCTGGTCGCGTTAGCGCTCCTGGCCCTGATAGCCGAGTCGATTATCCTGCTTGGGCACGCCCGGCGATGGAGGGCGTGGAATGTTTGATCGGCCCCTGCTGCTATGGCTTCTCGTCGTTGCGCCGCTGGTCGCCGCGCCCGGGCTCGTCGCGGTGCGCAACGGAAAGATCGCCTCCGGGCTCGGCGCTTCGGCGCTCAGGCTCTTGAGCTTCGTCGCCCTGGTGTTCGCGCTTGCCGGCTTTGGATTCAACGCGAAAACCCCGGCCCGGCGCGTCGAGGTGATCGCGCTCGTCGATCGCTCGCGAT
>JAKAVX010000233.1 GCA_021827465.1 Deltaproteobacteria bacterium
ACTGAAGCTCGGCTACCAGTGTGTCGCGCCACAGAAGCTCAAGGCGCTGCAGGAAGTCTCGATGCTGGTGTATGAGCTGGCCAATATCACGCCTCATCCGCGCCAGCCCTACGTCGGGCGAAGCGCCTTTGCCCACAAGGCGGGACTCCACGTCTCCGGGATTCAGCGCGACGCGCGCACCTACGAGCACGTCGATCCCGCGCTGGTCGGCAACGACCGCCGCGTCCTTCTCTCCGAGCTCTCCGGGCGCGCCAATATCGTTTACAAGAGCAAGGAGTTCGGCCTCGAAATCGAGCAGAACAATGAAAAGATCGGCCATCTGCTCGACGAGCTGAAGCGCCTTGAGAGCGAGGGTTATTCGTTCGAGGGCGCGGACGCGTCCTTCGAGCTCCTGATGCTCCGGACGCTCGGCTTCGCGCGCGAGTATTTCAAGTTCGTGAGCTTCCGCGTCTTCGACGACAAGTGGCACGAGGACCGCGCGCCCTTCAGCGAGGCGGTCGTGGTGATCGAGGGGCCCGACGGCAGGCGCTCGCGCACTGCGGCTATCGGCAACGGCCCGGTCAACGCGCTCGACTCGGCGCTCAGGCAGGCGCTGGTTCCCTACTATCCGTGCCTCGAGTCGATGGAGCTGAGCGACTACAAGGTCCGCGTGCTCAGCAACGGCGCCAGCGGAGGCACCGGCGCCTGCGTCCGGGTGCTAATCGAATCGAGCGACGGAAAACGGCGATGGGGTACGGTGGGCGTGTCGGCCAACGTGGTCGATGCGAGCTGGCAGGCTCTGGTTGACTCTGTCGAATACAAGCTCCACAAGGATAATGTGAAGCCTCGCGTCAAGGCGCGTCCGGCCGGCGCCAATTCCCGGCCCCGTTCGAAGCGTGGCGCCACGCGCGGCGAGTCCGCCCAATCGGGAGCCTGACGGCTCCGGCGGCGGACGAGGGTGAATAGATGAGCATTCTCGCCCGCATGCGGGAAGATATTCAGGCGGCGTTCGACCACGACCCGGCCGCGCGAACCACGCTCGAGGTGGTTCTCACCTATCCGGGCCTCCACGCCATCTGGGCTCATCGCTTCTCCCACTGGCTGTGGAGCCATCGCCTGAAGCTGCTCGGCCGCCTGGTCAGCGAATTCTTCCGATGGACGACCGGGATAGAAATCCATCCCGGCGCGACGGTCGGGCGGCGCCTGTTCATCGATCACGGCATGGGCGTGGTGATCGGCGAAACCACCGAAATCGGCGAGGACGTGCTTATCTACCAGGGCGTGACGCTCGGCGGCACCAGCCTCAAGAAGGAAAAGCGCCATCCGACGATCGAAGATCACGTGATGATAAGCGCCGGCGCGTCCGTGATAGGTCCGGTGCGAATCGGCCGCGGAAGCAGAATCGGCGCGGGTGCGGTCGTGGTTCTTGACGCGCCGCCTTATTCCACCGTGGTCGGAATTCCGGGCAAAGTGATCGAGGGCCAAAGCGCGCGCCAGGACGTCCTCGAACTAGAGCATCGCAAGCTCCCCGACCCGGTCGCGCGCGCGATGAACCAGCTCGTTGACCGTATCAACCGGATGAACGTCCGGCTTGCTGAAATCGAGGAGCGCCAGGACTGTCTTGAAGACAAACTCGCCCCGGCCGACGGCGAAGTCACCGAGCCCGCGGAGCATCCGGTGCCTCCACTTCCCGATCCCAAGGAGCGCTGAACGCTCTCCTGGTTGATTTTTCTGCTTGCTGCGTGCCGACCCGCTGAACAGTATGCCTTAATTCATCATTGCAGATCCGATTCGGGTGATACTCATTTTGATTTAGAATCAATATGAGTTTCACGGACAGCGCTACGTGCGAGAATTTGATTCGGAACTGTACAGATTCGTGATGATTGGTTCTGGAGTGAATTTGGGCGCGCTCGCCTTCTATCCGAACGTCAGCGCGGAGCGCGGCAGCTCCCGCGCGCTTCGGTATGGCTCAAGTACCATCCACTATTCAGATGATCCCACAGTTCCAATTCGTCGGCCGCATCGCCGTTCCTGAAAACGAAGTGTACAAGCAAAGCGCAGCGCAGCACTTCAGGCCCGTCCGAGTATTCGTAGTCGGCGCAATTGCAAATCTGTTTGACATTCGCCTCCCGCACACCCCAGCCGCGCATTCGTCCGTAGGGGTCCTCGAAATTTCGCTTGAACTCCTCGAGGCTGAGATACTGACCAGCCACAGCGGAAGAGGACGAGAGCCTGTGCCATGTGGCAAAATCTTCAGACTCCATGGCGCGATGGAGTTGGGCGACTCTCGATTCGAGGTATCCCTCCTCGTCGCTGAGCACGGTGCCCTGGCCGAGCGGCATGCCTTCCATGGTTAACAACAGACAGATCAACAGAATCAGGGCCAGCCCGGATGCCAACTCGCGCTGCGCAGACCGGCTATTTCTTCGATCCGTGACGCCGAGCATAACTCCTCCTTGGGGAACGCCGTAAGGGCTGCAGAGGACGTGCCAAGAACTCGGTATTCTTGAAGCGCGCGAATCTGCAACAAGAATTCAGTTCGTATGCAGCTGAGCGGTGCGAATCGAATCAGAGGAATGTGCCTCTCAGATGCAGGCCGGTGCGATACGAACCATCCGCTTCAGCCACAGGCCGGTGGCGTCAACGATGGTTGCAGAATAGTGGATCTGCGCCAGGGAACCTTCGCCATCACTCTCCCAGTAACCCCATGCGCAGGATCGATCATTGGCTTGCCTTCGCCGCGCTCCAAGGGGTCATTGGGCTAAGATCGTCGCGCAACTCGGGCGCCAGGAACTTGTAAAGCGGCTGTCGGGCGGCGCTGCTTTTGCTCCCTCGTAGAGTAAGGTAAGTTAATGCCTCTTTCAGAAGCAGCGTTGCACATACGATGACTATCTATCTCGACCATAACGCGGGCGCTCCGGTAAGGCCCGAAGTGCGGGCGGCGATTGAGCGATTTTCGCGTGACGAGGGAGCAAATCCGTCGTCGGTGCATCGCGGCGGCCAGCGTGCGCGGCGCGAGCTGGAGCGCGCCCGGGCTAGCGTTGCGCGTCTCGTTGGTGCGGAGCCGCGCCTGATGGTCTTCACCAGCGGCGGGACCGAATCGAACAATCTCGCGATTTTCGGCATCGCAAAGGCGCACGCCGCCCGGCGCAAGATCGTGAGTTCAGCGATAGAGCACTCCTCGGTTCTCGCACCGCTTTCGGAGCTCCAATCGGGCGGATTCGAAGTCGTTCGCGTCGCGCCCGATCGCGATGGACGAATCGCGCCCGAGCGGGTTATCGCCGCGATCGATCGCGACACCACGATGGTGACGCTCGCGATGGCGAACGCGGAGGTCGGCACGCTGCAGGATCTCGCGCCGGTTGGAATTGCCGCGCGCGAGGCCGATGCGGTCTTTCATGTGGACGCGGCACAGGCGGCAGGCAGGGTTCGCGTCGTAGTCGATGAGATCGGATGCGACCTGATGACGCTGAGTGGGCACAAGCTCGGCGCGCCCGCGGGAATCGGCGCTCTCTACGTGCGTGATCCCGCCCGGCTTGCGCCGATAACCGTCGGCGGACCGCATGAGGGCGGTCTTCGCGCGGGCACCCAGAATCTTCTCGGCGCGATCGCGTTCGGCGTCGCCGCCGAAACCGTAACTGGCGTGTTCGAGAGCGAGATCGCGCGCACCGCCGCAATGTCCGAACGGATGCTTGCGCGTCTGACGGACGGGATCCCGGGACTTCGGCTGAACGGGCCGGTCACTGGCCGAATCGGCAACACGCTCAACCTCACGTTTCCGGGCGTTCTCGGCGAGAGCCTGCTGATAGCGCTCGACCTCGAAGGCGTGGAAGTTTCGATGGGCTCGGCATGCGCGGCTGGCGCGGTTGAGCCTTCGCACGTGCTGCTTGCGATGGGCTTGAGCGCCGCCGAGGCGCGAAGCTCGCTGCGCCTGAGCCTCGGATGGAACACGACCAGCGACGACGTCGAGCGCGCGTCGGAGATAATCGTCCGCGTATGGCGGCGAGTAGCCGAGTCCGAGCCCGCGCCGCGCGGCGAATCGGCGGAGGCTCTCCGATGAGCGCGCGGGTGCTGGTCGCGATGTCGGGCGGGGTGGACAGTTCCGTCGCTGCGGCGCTTCTCTGCGAGCGCGGCTACGACGTGGTCGGCGTCGCGATGAGGCTTGCGCCCGAGCCGCCCCCGGGAATCGTGCCCCGGCGCGGCACCTGCTGCTCGCATGACGACTTCGAAGACGCCCGCCGCGTGGCGGAGCGGATGAATTTCCCGTTTTACGTCGTCGATCTGCGCGAGGACTTCGCCGCGCGTGTTATAGGAAACTTCGTCAGCGAATATCTCGACGGGCGCACGCCGAATCCGTGCGTGATGTGCAATCGGGAGATAAAGTTCGACCGCCTGTGGAGCAGGGCGGGCGCACTCGGTGCCGACTTCGTCGCAACCGGCCATTACGCGCGAATCGAGCGCGGCGCGGAGACTCGCTATCGCCTCATGCGCGCGGTGGATTCGAGCAAGGATCAGTCGTATTTTCTCTTCACGCTCGGACAGGCCGAACTTTCGCGCACGCTTTTTCCGCTCGGCGCGATGACCAAGGCCGAAGTCCGCGCCCGCGCGCGGGAACTCGGGCTCGCCAATGCCGGCAAGCCGGAGAGCCAGGAGATATGCTTCGTCGCCGACGGCGATTACGCCCGCTTCGTCGAGCGTGAGGCTCCTGGCGGACGGATTCGCCCCGGCTGTGTCGTCGATCCCGAAGGCAGGGTGCTAGCCGAGCACGCCGGGATGCATCGCTTCACCGTCGGCCAGCGCCGCGGCCTTGGAATCGACGCGGGCGAACCGCTTTACGTCCGCGAGATAAGGCCCGAAAGCGCCGAGGTGGTGGTCGCACGACGCGAGGACCTCCGATGCGCCGGGTTGGTCGCGAACCGGGTCAATCTCGTCGATCCTGAGCTTTGCCGCGCCGGCGCGGTGGAGGTCGAGGCGAAGATCCGCTACCGTCATCCGGCACTGCCGTGCGTGCTTGCGATGGACGGCGCCGATCGCGCGGAAATCCGCTTTCGCTCGCCGGCTCCCGCAGTCACGCCCGGACAGGCGTGCGTTTTCTACCGCGGCGACGAGGTCGTGGGCGGCGGATTTATCGAAAGGGCGATTGAAGGATAGCCGCGCGATGCGTTTTGCGATTGCGACGCTTGGATGCAAGGTCAATCAGTACGACTCGGCGATGATAGAGTCGCGCCTTGCCGCGCGCGGGCTCATCCGATGCGAGTTCGGCGAGCCTGCCGATGTCTATATCGTC